>CAVHDF010000022.1:0-23582 GCA_963634865.1 Eggerthellaceae bacterium | reverse complement strand
TTTAAATCGTGTTGCCAACTTCTACGACGACAAAACAAAAATAAACGGCAAAAACAATAAGGCTGAGATTCCCGATAACGACCCTCGGGAATGACGGCATAGATAAAAACAAAGTCGTTATAAAAATAGGGTCATGCTGAGATGTCTCTGCTCAGCATCTTCCATTTTCCCTCGTTGTTTATTTAATAAAGGCAACGACCACTACCAGAAAAATGGAAGATCCTGAACTACAACCTTTCAGGATGACCTTATTTGATTAACAACAAAAAACGAACAACAATAAGGCTGAGATTCCCGATTACGACCTTCGGGAATGACGGCATGGACAAAGACAAAGCCGTTATAAAAATAGGGTCATGCTGAGATGTCTCTGCTCAGCATCTTCCATTTTCCCTGTTGTTTATCTAATAAAGGCAACGACCACTACCAGAAAAATGGAAGATCCTGAACTACGACCTTTCAGGATGACCTTGTTTGATTTAACGACGAAAAGACAAACGGCAATAAGGCTGAGATTCCCGATTACGACCTTCGGGAATGACGGCATGGATGAAATGGCAAAGGAGTGATCAAATGAGGTCATCCTGGAGTGTCTGGCGGCCCGCAGGGTTCCAGGATCTGTCGTATTCCTCTTGTTGGTAACAACAGACCCTGGACTACGACTTTCCAGGGTGACGACGAGGTAGAGCAAAAAAGCCTTTTATAAAATGTCGTCATCCCCGAATGTTTCTATCGGGGATCTCAACAGCTTTCGCCGTTGTGCCGTTCGCCGTTTACACAGCGGCCATCGGAGCGTCTATAAAAATAAAATTTCATACAAAAATCCGCCTTTTGTCTGAGCCGCTGTAAAGCGGCGAGTTAAAGGCGGAATAAGAAAATTTTATTTTTTATGCTCCGCAGGCCGGCGGGGCCTTTTGCCTACTTTTCTGCCCTGGAGAAAAGTAGGAATACACTGCGGTGACCTTTTGCCTACTTTTGCCCCACAAAATATAAAGGCGCCAAAGGAACCTTTGGCGCCCAAATACAGACTGGAAAAACCTGCTTACTCGGCCGGTTTAAACTGGTCCTTGCCTACCCCGCAAACCGGGCAAACCCAATCGGCCGGCAAATCCTCAAACTTCGTTCCGGCGGCAATGCCGTGTTCGGCGTCGCCCACGGCCGGATCATATACATACCCACAAACTTCGCAAATATATTTCATTGTGTTCTCTCCTTAATGTGCACTGTGTGTGGCGCCTAAAGGGGTTTTGCCCTTAATGACGCTGTGATAATACGCATAAGTCATCGGGGTCGGGTCTTCTATCTGAAAAGACGCCTCCGCCCGGACCGAACCCACAAATAAAGTGTGGGTGTCTACATCCAAAGTCTGCTCCACTTCCGCCTCTATAAAGCCCAAGGTATGCGCTTTGACCAACGGGCAGCCGGTTACCCCGCGGGTAAATTCCAGCCCGGCCAATTTGTCAAAGGTGCGCCCCGTGCGAAACCCAAACCGTCCGATAAAGGGCAAATCTGCACTTTGGGCTAAGGGCAGCACGGCAAAACAACGGCTTTGGCGGATCAGCTCATGCGTCAAACTGGCTTTATTGACGCAAACCGCCACCCGGGGCGGTTGCGCCGTTACTTGAAAAGCCGCATTGACGATCAGGCCATTGTCTTTGCCTTGCCAGGACGTGGTTACAATATAAATCCCATAGGTAATCAAGTCCAGCCCGTGCTGCGTGGAAATGGGGAGCATACGCACCTCTATTTCAATTTTTCTGCAATTTTTTGGCTGACAGCCAAGCCCAAGGCTTTGCACGCCTGCGCCACGGAATCATCGGGCACAAATTTAGAGCTGACCACAGGGGCCACCGCCTCTACGCCCAGCTCCGTCAAGGTATTAGCCAAAGCATTAACCGGGCCCGGGTTCCACCCGTACGAACCGAAAGCACCGCCCACCAAGTGTTTCTTTTTCAATCCCTTCAAATAGCACAATACATCAGCCATAGACGGGAAAATGCCCGAGTTTAACACCGGCGAGCCAATAATCAGCCCGCTGCTGTCTAATAGTTCGGTGGCTACATCGCTGCGGTGGCAAGAATGCATAGACAGCAATTTCACCTCTGTTCCGCCCAAACGTAAACCTTCAGCAATGTATTGGGCCATTTTTTGGGTGCTGCCCCACATGGTGTCATAGACCACTAAGGCTTTGTTTTTCGGAGCTTGCGTGGCCCACTTGGCATACAAATTGACGATTTTGGACGGATCCTTGCGCCAAATAAACCCATGGTCCGGGGCAATCATCTTCGGAGAAAGACCCATTTTTTGGACGGTATCTAAAAAGCGCAGAACAATGTCCGAATACGGCAAGACGATATTGGCGTAATATTTTTCCGCCTCATAAAGCCAAAGGCGTTCTTCGTTTTCGTCGTCAAACAACTTGCTGGTGGCGTAGTGCATGCCAAACACGTCGTTGGTAAACAAAATATTTTCCTTTTCCAAATAAGAAAACATACTGTCAGGCCAGTGCAACATGCGGGCTTCCACAAAAGAAATGGTGTCTCCGCCAATGTCTATTTTATCGCCGGTTTTGACAACCTTCATCGTAAATTTCGGGTGCAGCTGCGCGCTTAAATCCTTTAGCCCCATGTCCGAGCAATAAATTTCCTTGGGCTCTATAGCTGCCACCGCCTCGGGCAAAGCACCGGAATGGTCCATTTCCGAGTGATTGGAAATAATAATTTCAATTTTCTTAGGGTCTATTACACTGGCAATACGGGCCATCATTTCCGGGTAAAACTCTTTTTTCACCGTGTCTATCAAGGTGGGTTTATCCGACAAAATCAAATACGCATTATATGTGGTGCCACGGTTGGTGGAATATCCATGAAAATCGCGAATGTTCCAATCAATCACCCCTACCCAATATACTTTGTCCGTCACTTGAATTGCTTGCATACGTTCTCCTTATCTGGTTGTCTATCATTAATTCATTTTTTCCCACAAGCCGTGCAAATTGCAATACTCCCGGGCGGTTACTTTTTCAGCGTCGGATTTAAAAAAGGCTTCCGGTTGATCACCCGGCTTTAAATATTGCCGCTGCACCCGCCCGCAAGCGCAAATCAGCTCTATCCATTCTATAAAATGTACATCCAGCATGGGGTGAGGCACTTCGCCCACCTTTACCTTATACCCTCCGTCTACTTTTTCTATCACGGGAATGTGTTTTTCCGTGGCGGCTTCTACACTGCCGGGGATTTGTTTCACCATGGGTTTGCCGCAGCAGCTCAACTCCCCCGACGAAGCATGCACCACTTCCACCATATTACCGCATACAGAACATTTATAAATCTCATTGCGTTGTGTCATTGTATTCCCCTCCGCTTATTTTATATTAATAAGAATATTTCTTATTTAATTATAGCAAATTTTCATTTCTTTTTTATTATAAGTTTTGTTTTATGCTTTCTCAAGCACTAAAAAAGGATTAGTAAAAATCCAAACCAAAAACTGTGGATAACTTTTGTTTTTGTGTTTTTTGGGGTAAATTTTAAAGAATAACCCCCTTTTTTGTTTTTACAGGGTAGGGATATTTATATAAACCTTAAAATGCCCAAATTAAGCTGTTTTTTGGCTTAAAAGCCAAAATGGCATTTTTTGGTGTTGACGCTGCCCTGAATAATTGGTAAGATGAAAGATATCTTATTTTATGGCGGCATGGCAGTGGATACTCTTTCATCTAATGAAGTTCTCGCACCTGTATTTAAAGAAATAGAAACCATTTTGGGCAAAGACACCTACGATATGTGGCTGCGCCCGGCTGTATTTCAATTTGCAGACACAACATTAAAAATAGAGCTGCCCAACCCTTTTTGGCAAAAAACCATTCAAAACCGCTATGAACACATCATTAAGGATGCTTTTTTAAAACATACCGGGCTGGATATTGCTGTAGTGTACGAAATTAAAGAAGTCAAAGATCCCGTCCAGTCTGTACTGGATGAGGCGCAGGTTCCGGTAACTCCCGTTTCTGCTCCGGCGCCCGTAATTAAAAAAAATCCCTTCCCGGCTTGTTTAAATTCGTCTTACCGTTTTGATAATTTTATTGAATCCCCGTCCAACCGCTTTGCTTACCGCATGGCGGAAGCCGTGGTCAACAAATTGGGCAACCGCCAAAATAATCCTTTATTTATTTACAGCGCCCCCGGGTTGGGCAAGACCCATTTGTTGCATGCCATTGGCAACCAAATTTTACAAAATAACCCCGGCGCCCGCGTCTTGTACAAATCCGGGGAAGAATTCGTAAATGACTATATAGACGCCGCTTTATCTAAGGATAAAGAAAGCTTCCGCCGCAAATACCATCACTTGGATTGCTTTTTGATGGATGATATCCAGTTTGTAGTGGGAACTACGCGCGTGGGAAGCGAGGCGGAATTTTTCTACACCTTTAATACTTTGTTTGACAATAAAAAACAAATCGTTTTAACCTCAGACAAAACCCCGCAGGAGCTGCAGCTGGACCCGCGTTTGTCTTCCCGTTTATTATCCGGGATTGTGACGGAAATTAAGCTCCCGACGGTAGAAACGCGTATTGCTATTTTGCGCCAAAAAAGAGACAGTATTAATTTTGACATTGGCGATGACGTCCTCTCTTTTATTGCAGAAGGCATTCAAACCAATATCCGCGAGCTGGAAGGCTCTTTATTCAGACTGGTGTCTTATTGCAGCACACACGGCGTTACACCCACCATTGCCATTGCCAAAGAATTATTGGCCGATATTTTAATCCAGCAAGAACGCAAGCTGGCCGTCAACGTCAACGCCATTAAAAAAGTAGTGGGAAAACATTTTAAAATTGAAATGGAAGATTTTAATTCCAAACGCAAAACCCAGTCTGTGGCGTGGCCGCGGCAAATTGCCATGTTCCTCACTACCGAGCTGACGGACCTGTCTTTGCCGGAAATCGGCCGGGAATTCAACAGGGACCATAGCACCGTGGTGCACGCGCGGGACTTAGTGAAAGACAAAGTAAAGGCCGATCCCTTTTTTGCGGCCGAAATCAACCAAATTATTGCAGATATTAAAGCTGTGGATAAAAAGTGATTTCGGTGGATAAATAGGGGATAAATCAGCACAGGCAGAGGATAACTAAAATTTGTGTGCATAATGTATATAACCTTTTTTACTTGTACACAAGCAATGACAGATTTTGTATAGGGCAACAAACAAATCCACATCATCAACAGGACATATTAATAGGATTAATAATATGAAAATAAATATTACTAAAGAGACCCTTTTGGAAGGGATACAGGTGATTTCGGCCGGTGTGTCTTCCCGCACGACCTTGCCGATCTTGCATAACTTCTTAATGGAAACGCAAGGCGACAAAATCAAATTGGTGCGCACCGATATGGAAATGGCCACGGTTCACTATATTAAGGCCGAAGTGGAAGAAGAAGGCGCTTTGACGGTGCCGACCAAAGAATTTGCCGACATCATTAAAAACTTGCCCGACGGCAAAGAGATTAACCTGTTCACCGGGGAAAATAATAAATTTCATATTAAATCCGGCAAGAGTAAATTTTGGGTGATTGGCACGCCGAAAGCGGAATATCCGGCCATTCCCGAAATTGAAAAGACGGGCAGCGTCAGTTTGAGCCCGCTGGAATTGCAAACGATGATTGATAAGACGGCTTTCTCCGCCTCTACGCAGGAAACCCGTTATATTTTAAATGGTCTGTTGTGGAACAATACCGCTGAAAAGTTTGAAGTGGTGGCCACGGACGGTGGCCGCTTGGCGGTGGCCTCTCACCCGGCTTTGCCTGATTCCGGCGAATTTAAAATCATTATTCCGACGAAGATTTTAAACGAAGTGGTGCGTTTTATTTCCTTGTCTAAACCGGATAAAGAAACGCAAATTCACGTCAATGTGGCCTCCAACCAGGTCAGCTTTGAAATGAAGGAAACGACCTTTATTTCCCGCTTGATTGAAGGAAACTTTCCCAATTACAACCAAGTGATCCCGACCAAAAAGAATATTTCTTTTGACGTCTTTACCAAAGAGCTTTTGGCGGCGTGCCGCCGGGCGGCTTTGTGCTCGGGTGAGTTTGGCAGCACGGTGAAATTTCATATGGAAAACAATGTTATGACGGTATCTTCCACTTCTCAAAATATGGAATTTACCGACGAGTTGCCCATTGAATATACCCAAGAGGCCTTTGACTGCGCGTTCAACCCGCAATACATCATTGACGTGCTCAAAAACGTCGGCAGCGAAAAAGTGGCCTTTTCTTTCGTAAACGCTTCTCAGCCGGTATTGATTGAGCCGGTCGGCAAAGAGGACTTGAAGTACGTCATCATGCCGGTGAGAATCTAATGAAATTGGGCGCCAAACCGCGCGAGATTTGGAAGCCGTCCTCGCAGTTAAACGGCAAATTCAACCGGTTAAACAATAAGCTCAACCGTCTGATGGTCTTAGACCATGTGTGGACGCAGCTGATTGGGGAAAAGGCGCGGTTTTGGAAGTTGGAAGCGGTGAAGGGGAGCACCTTGTACGTTTCGGTGCGTTTATCGGTGGCGCGCAATGAATTAATCGGCCGCCGAGATACCCTGATCCGGGAATTAAACAAACATTTTGATAAGCCGTGGATTGAAAAAATAGACATCACAAAGGATTTAGGAGCTAGTCATGAGTGACGAAGAAAATAAACAGTACGATTCATCTAAAATTCAAGTTTTAGAAGGTTTAGAGGCCGTCCGCAAACGCCCCGCCATGTATATTGGTTCTACGGGTCTGCCGGGCTTGCACCATTTGGTGTACGAGGTGGTGGATAACTCCGTAGACGAAATTTTGGCCGGTGGCGCCACGACGATTAAAGTAGTCATCAAAGACGATATGACTTGCTCGGTAGAAGACGACGGCCGCGGTATCCCTGTGGATTTAATGACCAATGCCAAGGACCCCAAACTCCGCCACAAAAGCGCTTTGGAAGTCGTGATGACCGTGTTGCACGCCGGTGGTAAGTTTGACAGCGGCGCATATAAAGTGTCCGGCGGTTTGCACGGCGTGGGTGTGTCCTGCGTGAACGCTTTGTCTGAAGACATGGAAGTGCAAGTCAAAAAGAACGGCAAAATTTACCGCCAACAATACAAACGCGGTAAACCCGTGACGAAGTTGGAAGAACTGGGTACCACTACGGAACACGGTACCAAAGTGACCTTCCATGCCGATAAAGAAATCTTCGGCGATGTGGCCTTTGTCCAAGAAACCATTGCCAACCGCTTGCGCGAACTGGCCTTCTTAAACGCCGGGGTCAAAATCTTGTTCACCGACGAACGCGGTGAAGATGCCAAAACGGTGACCTTCCACTACGAAGGCGGTATTTCCCAGTTTGCTAAATATTTAAATACCAACAAAACCGTCATCAACCCCGAACCGATTTACTTGACCAAAACGGTGGGCGACAATTACGTATCCTTTGCCATTCAATACAACGAAGGCTACAGCGAAAACGTGTTTTCGTTCGTCAACAACATCAACACCATTGAGGGCGGCACGCACTTGAGCGGCTTCCGCTCTTCGTTGACGCGCATTATCAACGAATACATCAAAAACAACAATATCGTCAAACAGCACAAGGAACTGTCTGTCGGCGGGGATGATATCAAAGAAGGGTTGACGGCCGTTTTGTCCGTTAAAATTCCGCATCCGCAGTTTGAAGGACAGACCAAGACTAAATTGGGCAACTCTGAAATTGAAGGCATTGTCCGCTCTATCGTCAGCGAGACGTTGTCCACTTTCTTTGAAGAAAACCCCAAAACGGCGCGCGCCATTTGCGAAAAATGCGTCCACGCCGCCGAAGCGCGCGAGGCTGCCCGCCGGGCGCGTGATTTGACCCGCCGCAAAGGTGCCTTTGAAGGGGGCGGTTTGCCGGGCAAATTGGCCGACTGCCAAGAGCGCGACAGCTCCAAATGCGAAATCTTCCTGGTAGAAGGTGACTCCGCCGGCGGCAGCGCCAAGCAAGGCCGCGACCGCGTCTTCCAAGCCATTTTGCCGTTGCGCGGTAAAATTTTAAACGTGGAAAAAGCCCCGCTGGTCAAAATTTTATCCAGCGATACCGTGCGCGACTTAATTGCCGCCGTCGGTACGGGCGTAGGCGAAGGGGAAGGCGGTTTTGATATTTCCAAGCTCCGCTACCACAAAATTATTTTGATGGCTGATGCCGACGTAGACGGCCAGCACATTTCCACTCTGTTGCTGACTTTCTTCTACCGCCAGCTGCGCCCGCTGATTGAGCAGGGGCACGTGTATTTGGCCCAGCCGCCTTTGTACAAAGTCAAAAAAGGCAAGCTGGAGCAATACCTGCAAACCGAAGAGCAAATGCAGCAATGGTTGATGAAAGAGGGCTTGGCCACCGTCACCGTCACGGATACCAAAAAGGGCGTTTTGGCGGGCGAACAGCTCAAAGATTTGCTCAAAATTTTGCGTGACGTAGAAGACGTTTTGGCTACGTTGGAAGTAAAGAACATAACTTTCAAAGACTTCCAAGCTTTCTTGGCCGAGGGCCGCGTGCCGGTGTACCGCATTCCGCTGCAAAGCGGCGGTTTCCGCTATTTCTTTGACGAAGCGGAATACCGCTCCTACGCCGAAGATTATGCGTTGGAGAAAAAAGAAGAGCTCACCGCCGACGGCGTAGACGTGGCCACCTTGAGCGAAGAGTCCCTGCAGCCGGAGCACCAAAGCTTGTTTGAATTTGGCAAGCTGCTCTCTTGCGAAAAGAAACTGGAAACCTACGGCTATACCTTTGCCCAGTACCCCAAAATTGAAAACGAAAAAGAACGCATTAACCCGCTCTTTACCGTTAACAATGGCAAGGCCGATGTGTTGGTGTACAGCTTGGCGGAACTGCTCAAAGCGGTCAAAGACGCCGCCTCTGCCGGGGCCACGATCCAGCGCTACAAAGGTTTGGGTGAAATGAACCCCGAACAACTGTGGGAAACCACCATGGATCCGTCCAAACGCAAATTGATTCAAGTCAAAATCAATGACGCCGCCGATACGGAACAAGCGTTCACCATGCTGATGGGCGACAAAGTAGAGCCGCGCCGCGAGTTCATCCAATCGCATGCGCTGGAAGTGAAGAACTTGGACATTTAACCTGTTCCCCGCCGGGCGAATCCGGCGGGGGCCTGATTTCAAAGTTTTAACGGGAGTTTAAAATATCATGAGCGAAGAATTGACGGGTGCGGCCCAAGAGCCGCAGCAAAACAACGTAGATTTATTCGGCAATATCCAACAGCGCGATATCGCGGGCGAAATGCGCTCGTATTACATTGATTACGCCATGAGCGTTATCGTCGGCCGCGCCTTGCCGGACGTGCGCGACGGCTTAAAGCCGGTGCACCGCCGCGTGCTGTATTCCATGAACGAAATGGGCCTGAAATACAACAAGGCTTATAAGAAATCCGCCCGCGTGGTCGGTGACGTGCTCGGTAAATACCACCCGCACGGCGACACCGCCGTATACGACACCTTGGTGCGTATGGTGCAGGATTTCTCCTTGCGCAAACCCTTGATTGACGGGCAGGGTAACTTCGGCTCTATTGACGGAGACTCCGCCGCCGCCATGCGTTATACCGAGTGCCGCCTGCAGAAAATTGCCGACGAGATGCTCAACGATTTGGACAAAGAAACCGTCAAGATGATCCCAAACTACGACGGCTCCTTGATGGAACCGTCCGTATTGCCGGCCAAAGTGCCTGCTTTGTTGGTGAACGGTTCGGCCGGTATCGCTGTCGGTATGGCCACCAACATTCCCACCCACAACTTGGGCGAAGTGTGCGACGGGATCATTGCTTACATCAAAGATCCGTCCATTTCCACCAAAGAGATGATGAAAATCATCAAAGGGCCGGACTTCCCCACCGGGGCCATTATCCGCGGCACCAAGGGCATTTATGAATATTTTGAAACGGGCCGCGGCAGCGTCAAGGTGCAGGCCACCACGGAAATTGAAGAAAGAAAAGGCGGCCGCGAAGCCATTATCGTAACGGCTATCCCGTACCAGGTCAACAAAACGGCCTTGATTGAAAGCATCGTGGCTTTGGTGCGCGACAAAAAAGTGACCGACATTGCTGACATCCGCGACGAGTCGGACCGCCGCGGCATGCGCCTGGTCATTGAAGTCAAACGCGACGGCAATGCCCAAGTGGTGCTCAATCATTTGTACAAACACACCCAGCTGCAGACTTCCTTCCCGGTGAACATGCTGGCCATTGTAGACGGCCGCCCGCGTGTGCTTTCGCTCAAAGAAGTGATGAAAGCGTATGTCAAACACCGCCAAGAAGTGGTGACCAACCGCACCAAATTTGACTTGAACAAAGCCCAACGCCGCGAACATGTGTTGGCGGGCTTGCTGATTGCCATTGCACACATGGACGAAGTCGTGGCCATTATCCGCGGCAGCAAGGATGTGCCGAGCGCCAAATTGGCTTTGATGAACACCTTTAAGCTCTCTGAAGTGCAAGCTCAAGCCATTTTGGATATGCGTTTGCACCAGTTGACGCAGCTGTCTTCTGCGGCCATTGAGCAAGAGCAAAAAGACTTGTTGAAACTCATTGCTGAGCTGCAAGGCATCTTGGCCGACCCGCAAAAGATTTTGGGCATCATCGTCAACGAATTGACCGAGCTGAAGAAGAACTACGGCGATCCGCGCCGCACCGAAATCGGCCCGGACATGACGGACTTCTCTATGGAAGATTTCATTGAAAAAGAGGACGTCGTCATCACCATTTCCAACGACGGTTACGCCAAACGCATTCCGCTCTCTACCTACAAGAGCCAAAACCGCGGCGGCAAAGGCATCATCGGCGGCAAGACCAAAGAAGAAGATTTTATGGAGCATTTGTTCATTACTTCTTCTCACGCCACCATTTTGATGTTTACCAACCGCGGCCGCGTGTTTGCGTTGCGTGCGTTTGAAATCCCCGAGGGCAACCGTATGTCCAAGGGCAAGGCCATTGTCAATCTGTTGCAATTGACCGGCGAGGAGAAAGTCACCTCCGCCGTGGCCATTGAAGATTTCAACCCCAAGGAACACGAGGGCGAAAAAGCTTATCTGTTTATGTGCACCCGCATGGGCAGCGTCAAACGCGTGGAATTGGACCAGTTTGCCAATATCCGCAAGTCCGGCATTATTGCCATTGGCTTGGATGAGGGCGATGTGCTCATCAGCGTGCAAATGACCTATGGCCAAAGCGATATCATCATTGCCACCAAACACGGCAAATCCATCCGCTTTGACGAGCAAGAAGCCCGCGCCATGGGCCGCCCGGCCAAAGGCGTGCGCGGCATTAACCTGAGCAAAGGCGACGAAGTGGTCGGTATGGAGCAGGCCCCCAGAGAGGGCGAGCAACCCGACGTGCTGTCCGTCTGCGAAAATGGCTTTGGTAAACGCACGGCCTTTAGCGAGTACAAACGCCAGCGCCGCGGCGGGATGGGCGTGATCACCATCAAGACCAGCGAGCGCAACGGCTCCGTGGTGGGCATTAAGTTGGTGGACGAAAGCAAAGACTTAATGGTCGTTACGGAAAAAGGCATGACCATTCGCACCCGCTGCGAAGAGATCCGCTCCGTGGGCCGCAATGCCCAAGGGGTCCGGTTGGTCAAGCTGGAAGAGGGCGATAAGATTGCCCGTATTGCTCCGGTGGTCAAGGACGAAGAAGAAACCACCGAAGAATAATCCGGCCAGCCGCAAAAGGCTTATTCTTTACGCAGGCGGGGAGTTTTCTCCCCGCCTGTTTTGTCTCCAACCGGGGGAAAATGAATTAGAAAAGCAGTTCCTTTCTCCGAGGGAAGACCCAGGTTACCGTGCGGTAACTAAAAAGCTTTACAAACCCGTTTTAAAGTGCTATAAAGTAAATGGGGGAGCATAGACTTATGAGGACAAATCCACACATTTTAGAAATCAACACCCGCGCGTGGTTGGACCGCTTGCAGACCAAACACGGGCGGCGCTTTTTATTGGACGAAATCCCGGACCAGTATTGGCAAATGTTTAAAGAGCGCGGATTTGACGCCGTGTGGCTGATGGGCGTGTGGACGCCCAGCCCCAAGGCGGCCGAAATTGCCCGCACCAACCCGGATGTCCAACAACAAATCCGCCAAGTGGTGCCGGATTTTGACCCCCAAGACATTATTGCCTCTCCTTACGCGATTTATAAATACGAGCCCGCGGCGGACTTGGGCGGCGAAGAAAGCCTCAAGAAATTGCGTGCCAAGTTAAACGCCATGGGCATTGCGCTCTTCTTAGATTTTGTGGCCAATCATACCGCGTTGGACTGCCCGGCCGTTACATCTGACCCGGATTTGTACATTAACACCGGCAAAGAAGCCCCGCGCGTGCATAAAGATTGGTTCTTTCAAAACCCCAATGGAATTTGGATTGCCCACGGGCGGGACCCGTATTTTGCCCCGTGGACGGATACGGCGCAGTTGAATTATTTTAATCCCCGCACTAAAGAAGTTATGTTAGGGCATTTGCTCAAAGTGGCGGACTTGTGCGACGGCGTGCGCTGTGATATGGCCATGCTGACCCTAAACAAAGTCCACCGCGATACTTGGTGGGAGTTTATCGGCGGCAATTTGCCCAAAGAAGAATTTTGGTCTGTCGCGCTGGAAAGAGTGCATGAAAAACACCCGGAATTTACCTTCATAGCCGAAGTATATTGGGGGTTGGAATGGGAAATTCAGGAAATGGGTTTTGATTACACTTACGATAAGGTATTGTATGACCGCTTGCGCTTTTCCACGCCTGAGAATATCAAGGGGCATTTGGGAGCGGAGCATTTGTTCCAAATGCGTTCCATTCGCTTTACCGCCAACCATGACGAGGAAGAGAGCTTAAAAGCTTTCGGCCGGGAGAAATCTTTGGCGGCCACCACATTGATTGCCACCTTGCCCGGCGCGCGGATGATACACCTTTTTCAAATGATGGGCCGCCCGGCGCGGGTGCCGATTCAATATGTCAAGGACGCCTTTGCAGAAGACGAGCCGGTGCGGGATTACTACGCCAAACTGCTCAAAATTGCCTCCCAACCGGCCTTTCACGGCGGGCAGTGGTCTTTGACGGAAGTATCTGCCTGCGGAGAGGACAGCTCTTGCCGCAACGTGCTGGCTTGGACATGGAAGCAAATGAATACAGCCTCTACCGTGCTGATCAATTACAGCGACCAGCCTGCCACCTGCCACGTCAAGCTGCGTATGGCCGGCGGCGAGGGAAAACAGATGAAAGAGGAATTTTCCGAGCAGCTGTTCCCCGTCACCGCAGAGGTGGCCCAAAAAGGGTTTGGCGTGTCGCTCAAGCCCTTTGAGAGTAAGATTTTTACTTACGCCATTTAGTTTTAAAACCCCGCTGCGGCGGGGTTTTTTGTGCTGGTTTTTCTAATTTAAAATTTGTGCTCACAATGCGGCGTGATTTACTACAATATAAGCAGAGAATTCAGGCGGTATGAAGAGCGCTTTTTTGGTGCGAAATTTATTATAATATAATAAAGAACTTACCGCCCGGTAAATAAAACGGATTTGTATGCGGATAGGACCTTTTACCCCCAAAGACCATGTGGTCATTACCACCTTAGGGCTGGAGTTTGCTCTGGCGGTGGCGTTGGGGACCGCGGGTGGTTTTTGGGCGGACCGGCACTGGCATTGGGCCCCTTGGGGCACGGTAGCTGGCGTGGTGTTGGGGTTTGCCTTGGGGATGTACATTTTAATCCGCCAAGCGGGCGAAATGGCCCGCGCGGACCAAGCTAAGAAGGAAGAAAAGACAGATGGAAGTATCTGAAACCATAGCGCATCATATTTTGGACCACGATTTTGGCGTCATGCTGGGCGGGCTGCATGTGCCCGTAACGGCGCATACGCTGACTATGTTTTGCATCAGCTTGGTGTTGCTGGTAGTGTGCTGGCTGATGACGCGCCAGGGCAGCAGCGTGTTTGCCCGCTTGATGCGCACGGTGGGCGAGGAATACGTCGCCTTTATGCGTGACGGCATTGTGCTGCCGGGCATGGGGCCGGAAGGCCGCGCGTTTTTATCTTATTTCTGCACTTTGTTTTTGTTTATCTTGTTTGCCAACTTGGCCGGATTGATTCCGCAGGTCAAAACCATTACATCCAATATTTCCGTAACCGGGGCCTTGGCTCTGTGCTCGGGCGGACTGATTGTCTACTGCGGGTTGAAATTCCACGGTCTGTGGGGGTTTATTAAAAGCTTTGTGCCCGGCGGTACGCCGTGGTGGTTGGTGCCGCTGATTTTTCCGCTGGAAGTGATCAGCTTGCTCATCCGTGTATGCGTACTGGCCATTCGTTTGTTTGCCAATATGCTCTCGGGGCATATGGTGCTGTTGAGTTTGTTGCTGATTGTGTTTATCATCGGGCAGATGAGCAAAATCGCGGGGACCGGCTCGGCCGTGCCCGCCATGGGGTTAGAGATTTTTATGACGATGCTGGAGCTGTTGGTGGCGTTTTTGCAGGCGTATGTGTTTACTTTGCTGACCTCCATTTACGCCGGGCTCGTCATTCATTCGCATTAATTTCACAGCGGGCTTGCCCGCAAAAGGAGAAAACATATGGAACTTGCTGCACTGAAATTCATCGCTGCCGGCATTGGCGCCGGTTTGACCGTGATCGGGGCCGGTTTGGGCCTGGGCAAAATCGGTAATGCCGCCTTGGAAGGCACCGCCCGCCAACCCGAAGCCGCCAACGCGTTGCGCACGACCATGATCATCATCGCCGCCTTGTTGGAAGGTGCTGCCATGTTGGGCTTGGTCATCTGCTTGCTGACCATGGTGATGTAATCTTTTCCGTACGAGGAAAGCATGGATAAATTGTTAAATCCCGATTTCGGGGTCTTGGCGCTGACCGTCGTCAACTTTTTGCTTTTGGTGTGGCTCTTGCACAAATTTGCGTGGAAGGGCATCATCGGCGCGCTGGAAAAGCGCGAAAAGCAAATAGCCGACGATAAAGCCGCCGCCGCCCAAGCCCGCCAAGAGGCCCAAAAGGCCCAAGCGGAGCTGGACGCCAAGCTGCAGCAAATCGCCTCAGAAGCGGCCAAAAAAATGCAGGAAGCCGTGGCCTTGGGCAATGCCCAAAAAGAGGCTTTGTTGGAGCAAACGCAACAGCAAGCCCAGCGGCTGCTTTCTCAAGCCAAAGAGCAAATAGAGGCGGAAAAAAACAAGGCCTTAAAGGACGTCCGCGCCCAGGTGGCCGAAGCGGCACTGTTGGCCGCGGCCAAGATTACCCGCCAGCAGCTCAATGCGCAGACGGCCCAGCAAACCGTAGACGAGGTGCTGCGCCAAGTCAGCCAAGAGCAGGCGCTTTGATTTTATGAAGAGTACAGACCGTATTTTAGCCAAACGCTATGCCCGCGCTTTTGACGCCCTCGGCGCCACCGCGCCGGAGGCCGCCCAAAACGCGCAGGCCCTGCAGGCCGCGGCGCAGGCTTTGCAACAAGCGCAGGGGTTTATGACGGACCCGGCGGTGGCCGTGTCGGACAAAAAAGCCCTGGTGGTGCAACTGTTTGCCGGGGAAAAAGCGGTCTGTGGATTTTTACAACTGCTGCTGGAGAGCAAACGCTACAGTCTGCTGGCCGCGTGCGTGCAAGAGGTGCAGGCGTTGCTGGACCAACGTTTGGGCGTGGTGCGTCCGCAGGTGCAGACGGCTTTTGCGCTGAGTGCCGCGCAGCAAAAACAAGTGGAAGAAACCTTAGCCCGCTTTGCCAAGGCAAAAGAAGCGCACGCCGTTTTTACGACGGACCCGGCGCTTTTGGGCGGATTGCGCGCCCAGGTGGGCGATGTGTTGATAGACGGCAGTTTGAAGGGCCAATTTGAAAAATTAAAAGAAGAAATTATCAAATAAACGGTGCAATTATGGCAATAAGACCGGAAGAAATAACCAATATCATCAAAGAAAAAATAGAAAAGTTTGATACCAAAGCGGACTTGAGCGAAGTGGGCACCGTCATCCAAGTGGGCGACGGCATTGCCCGCGTGTATGGGCTCAATCAAGTCAAAGCCTCGGAGCTGGTGGACTTCGGCAACGGGGTCAAGGGCATGGCCATGAACCTGGAGTATGACAACGTAGGTTGCGTGCTCATGGGTTCGGACGATTTGGTGCACGAGGGCGGCACCGTCAAACGCACCGGGGAAGTGATTAGCATCCCGGTGGGGCCGGAAGTGATTGGCCGCGTGGTGGACCCGTTGGGCCGTCCGCTGGATGGCAAGGGAGAAATCCGCGCCGACAAAAATATGCCGCTGGACATTGTGGCCCCCGGCATTGTGGAGCGTCAACCCGTCAAGCAGCCGCTGCAGACGGGGCTCAAAGCCATTGACGCCTTGGTGCCTATCGGCAAAGGCCAGCGCGAACTGATCATTGGCGACCGCCAAACCGGCAAAACCGCTATTGCCATTGACGCTATTATCAACCAAAAGAATTTACCCGCCGACCAACGCTGCTTGTGCATTTACGTAGCGGTCGGTCAAAAGAACAGTACCGTGGCCCAAGTGGTCAAAACCTTGACCGACTTTGGCGCCATGGAATACACCACCGTGGTGGCCGCCACGGCGGCGGACCCGGCCTCTATGCTCTATATTGCGCCGTACGCCGGCTGCGCCATTGGGGAATATTTTATGTGGCAGGGCAAGGACGTGCTGATTGTGTATGACGATTTGTCCAAACACGCCCAGGCGTATCGCCAAATGTCCTTGCTGTTGCGTCGCCCGCCCGGCCGTGAAGCGTACCCGGGGGACGTGTTCTATTTGCATTCCCGTTTGTTGGAGCGCGCTTGCAAACTCTCTAAAGAAAATGGCGGCGGCTCGCTAACCGCGTTGCCTATCATTGAAACGCAGGCCAACGACGTGTCGGCCTATATTCCGACCAACGTTATTTCTATTACCGACGGCCAGATTTACTTGGAAAGCAGCCTCTTTTTAAGTGGTATCAAACCCGCCATCAATGTGGGGTTGTCTGTGTCTCGCGTCGGGGGCTCGGCCCAGCGCAAAACCATGCGCAAAGTGGCCGGTACCTTGCGTGTGGATATGTCCCAGTACCAAGAGTTGGAAGGCTTTGCACAGTTCGGTTCCGAGCTGGATAAAGAATCCCAACGCCAAATTGCCCGCGGCAAACGCATGAGCGAGTTGCTTAAACAGGACCAATACCAGCCCATGCGCCTGAGCCAAGAAGTGCTGGCCTTGTTCGCCGGGGTCAACGGATATACCGATGACGTGCCCGTGGAACAAGTGCGCGAGTATGAAAAGCAGCTCTTGGCGTGGGCCGGCAGCAGCCAAAAAGCCTTGCTGGATGAGCTGGACGCGGCAACGGAACTTACGGACGAGTTGACGCAAAAAATCAATGCGGCTCTGACGCAATTTAAAGAAATTTTCAAAGGTGCAAAATAAGGAGACTTCTCAATGGATAAGAAAAAATATTTGGTAACCGGCGGCGCCGGGTTCGTGGGCAGCAATATCGCCAAAACCTTGGAAGCCCAAGGGCATGAAGTCACCGTGGTGGATGATTTTTCCCACAACGGCAATTTCAAAAATTTAATCGGTTTTAAGGGCGATGTCGTTCCGGCCAATTTGTTTGAATATTTGCCGGAGGACGATTATTTTGACGCCATTTTCCACGAGGCCGCCATCACCGACACCACCGTCATGGACCAAAAGGAAATGATGGAGCAAAACGTAGAGGCCTTCCGCAATATTTTAAATTACGCCGCCGAAAACGAAATCCCCAAAGTGGTGTATGCTTCTTCCGCCGCCACCTACGGCAACGGCGCCGTGCCGATGAAGGAAAGCCAACCCACCCACCCGGAAAATGTGTACGGCTTTTCTAAAGTGATTGACGACAATGTCGCCCGCAAATTTTCGCAGGACCACCAAGATATGAAGATTATCGGCTTGCGCTATTTTAACGTCTTTGGCCCCGGTGAGGGATTCAAGGGCAAAATGGCCAGCATGGTGTTCCAGCTGTACAACCAAATGAAAGCCGGCAAACGCCCCCGTGTGTTTAAGTTCGGCGAGCAAATGCGGGATTTCGTCTACGTCAAAGACGTGGTCAAAGCCAATTTGTGCGCCTTGGCCAACGGCAAAGAAACCGCCGTGTATAACTGCGGCACCGGCATTGCCCGCAGCTACAACGACGTCATTAAATGCTTAAACCACGAATTGGGATTGAATTTGGAGCCGGAGTACATTGATAACCCGTATCCGTTCTTCCAAAACAAGACCGAAGCGGACATGAGCCTGGCCAAGGAAAAAATCGGTTACACGCCGGACTTTACCTTGGAAACGGCCATTGCCGACTATGTGAGCATTTTGGAAGGCAAAACCAAATAAGGATTTGTTATGGAATCGCTCCGCGATATACGCCAAAATATCAAAGCCATCCGCTCCACGCAGCAAATCATGCAGACGATGAAGATGATTTCCAGCGCGCGCATCCGCAAGGCCCAACAGGCCATGGAAAACGCGCGCCCGTTTGCCAAGAAAATGCTGGAGATGGTGTCTGACTTAAAAGAAGAAATTTTGGCCTTGCCCCAACCGCAAGACGGGCAAGAGAGCTGGGCGTCGCGCCTGTTTGTCAACCAAACGGGCAACCCGGATAAAATTGGGCTGGTGGTCATTACGGGCGATAAGGGCCTGGCCGGCTCGTTTAACGCCGTTATTTTGCGCGCGGTGGTGGCTTTCTTAAAGGAGCACCAACACCAAGAGGTCTTTGTTTTTGCCGTGGGCAAAAAAGGGCGCGATTTCATCAGCCGTTTTAAACACAAAAGCATTCGCATGGTCTACGAGAGCGTGGGCATTTTCCCCAAGGTTACGTATGCGCATGCGGAGCTGCTGGGCGAGGCGGTGCTCAAGGCGTATTTTGAGCAAAACCTCCACTCCGTCACATTGATTTACAATGATTTTAAGTCCATGGGCAGCCAGCGTTTGGCGCAGTATACGCTGTTGCCTTTTGCCTTGCAGTCCGAGACGAAAAAAGAGGACGAGACGGAGTTTTTGTTTGAACCGGGCGTGAAAGAGATTTTCCGCATTTTGGTGCCGCGCCTGATGAAGGCCAATATGTACCGCATTTTGCTGGAGAGCCAAGCGGCCAACTTGGCCGCCACCATGAACGCCATGGACGCCGCCAGCAAAAACGCCGGCGAGCTGGCCGAGGCCTTGGGCGTGAAGTTAAACAAGGTGCGCCAGGCGGGCATCACCAATGAAATTTTAGACATCGTTAACGGGGCCGAGGCTCTGAACGGTTAATTTAGGCAGGGGAACACGTATGAATACCGGAAAAGTCAGTCAGGTAATCGGCGCGGCCATTGATATTCAGTTTGATACCGCCCATTTGCCTGCCATTGAAAACGCGATAGAGATACAACTCTCTCAAGACAAAGTGATTTTGGCCGAAGTGGCCCAACAAATGGGCGACGGCATTGTGCGCTGCGTGGCTTTGGAAAGCACCGACGGCTTGCAACGCGGGGCCGAAGCGCGCGACACGGGCGCCGCCTTAAAGGTGCCTGTGGGCGAAGGCTGCTTGGGCCGCTTGATGAACGTGCTGGGCCAACCGCAGGACCACCGCGGGCCGATTGCGGCGCAAAAGCAGATGCCTATTCACAGAGAGCCGCCCTCTCTGCAGGACCAAAACCCCACCCCGCAACTGTTTGAAACAGGGATTAAGGTGGTGGATTTAATTGCCCCGTACATGAAAGGGGGCAAGGTGGGCCTGTTCGGCGGCGCTGGCGTAGGCAAAACCGTTTTGATTATGGAGCTGATCAACAACGTGGCGCGCGAGCACCACGGCAGCTCTGTGTTTGGCGGCGTGGGTGAAAGAAGCCGCGAAGGCAACGATTTGTGGTTGGAGCTGCAAGGCACCAAACTCAGTGACGGCAGTACCGTATTGGACAAAACCGTGCTGGTGTACGGGCAGATGAACGAGCCTCCCGGCTCCCGTGCTAAAGTGGCTTTGACCGCGTTGACGCAGGCAGAGTATTTCCGCGACGAAAAGGGCCAAGACGTGTTGCTGTTCTTGGATAACATTTTCCGCTTTGTATTGGCCAACTCTGAAGTGTCTGCCCTGCTGGGGCGTATGCCTTCGGCTGTGGGCTACCAGCCGACGCTGAATACCGAAATCGGCAATCTGCAGGAGCGTATTACCTCCACTAAAAAAGGCGCTATTACCTCCATTCAGGCGGTGTATGTGCCCGCAGATGACTTGACCGACCCCGGCGTGGCCGCGACGTTCTCTCACTTGGACGCCACCTCGGTGCTGTCCCGTTCTTTGGCCAGCTTGGGCATTTACCCGGCGGTGGACCCGTTGGAGTCTACCTCGCGCATTTTGGACCCGCGCATCATCGGCCAAGAGCATTACGATGTGGCCCAAGCCGTGCGCCGCATTTTGCAGAAGTATAAAGACTTGCAAGATATCATTGCCATTTTGGGTATGGACGAATTGTCCGACGAGGACAAAAAGACCGTCAACCGCGCCCGCAAAATCCAAAAGTTCCTCTCCCAGCCGTTTGCCGTGGGGGAGCAGTTTACGGGCCGTCCGGGCAAATACGTCAAATTGGCCGATACGATTAAGTCCTTCAAGGGCATTGTCAACGGCGAATATGACCATATTCCGGAGTCTTGCTTCTTTATGTGTGGCGGCATAGAAGATGTGCTGGCCAATTACGAAAAGATTAAAGACAAAGAAGATTAACTATGTCCAAAACGCTCAAACTCAGCCTCATTACACCGCAAAAACAGCTCCTGGACGGCTTGGCCGTGGAGTCGGTGGTGCTGCCTGCTCTGCAGGGGGAAATGGGCGTGCTGCCGGGGCATATCCCCATGATGGTGCAGCTGGATTTCGGGTCTTTGCGCTATAAACAAGACGGCCAAGAGAAAGAATTTGCCGTCTTGGGCGGCTTTGCCGAGGTGCTGCATGAGGCGGTGAACGTCTTTGCCGAAGGGGCCGACTTGGCCGAGGAAATAGACGAAGAGGCCGAAAAGCAAAAAATCAAACGGGCCAAAGAGTCCCTGTCCAGCAAAGACGCCGACATTGACTTTGAATTGGCCGAGCTGGAGCTCAAACAGGCCATTGCCCGTATGAAAGTCAAAAAGCACCGCTTGGGCTAGTCTGATGCCGTTCTGTTTTAAAAGCGCATGGCTTATCCCCGTGCGCTTTTTCTTTTGCGTTGGAGAGATTTTTTATACAATAAAAAAGAAGTGAATTTATCTGGAGAGGGTTTATGAGAAACGCAAATGTTTATAATTTCAATTGGAAAAAATTAGTGGTTCCGGCTGTTATTTTGCTGGTGCTGATTGTGGCCGGCGGGTCCTACTTTACCGTGCCTGCGGGCAGTGTGGCCGTGAAGCTGCGCTTTGGCAAAATTGTGGGCTCTTACACCGAGGGGTTACACCTCAAATTGCCGTTGGTGGACAATGTGGAAAAGTTCTCCGTGCGTATTAAAAAAGATTCGTTTGATACAGAGGCTTTCTCTAAGGACTTGCAGACGGTCGGCCTGACCTTGGCCATTAACCACCGCATTCAGCCCGATACCATCATTTCCATTTACCGCAACCTGGGCCCGGATTACACCAACACCGTGCTCAAACCCATGGTGGAAGAATGGACTAAAGCCGTATTGGCCAAGTATTCGGCGGAGAGCGTGATTTCCAACCGTGTGCAGGTGGCCAAAGAATTAGACGAAATTTTAAAGGCCAAAATGGCGGAAAAGCAAGTGATTGTATCTGACATTGCCATTACGAATTTTGAGTTTTCCCCGCAGTTTTTAAAAGCCGTGGAAGAAAAACAAATCGCCGAGCAAGAAGCCAAACGCGCCACCAACTTGGTGGAAAAAGTAAAAAAGGAAGCCGAGCAGAAAATCTTGCAGGCGGAAGCCGAGGCCAAATCCTTGCGCTTGCAGCGGGAAGTGGTGTCTGACAATTTGATCAAGCTGCGCCAAGTGGAGGCCCAGCTCAAGGCCATTGAAAAGTGGGACGGCCGCATGCCGACGTATATGGCCGGCGGGGAATTGCCGTTTGTCATGGTGAAATAAGTGAAATTTTTACTCAAAGCCATTGTTCTGTTGGCGGTGTTAAGTGCGGTGGGGTACTTTTTTATGCATAAGACCCCGCAGCAAAAGGCGTTTGAACGCGCCTTGGCCGCCGCCCAACAGGGCGATGCTTCCGCCCAAGCCCGGGTGGCCGCCGATTACGCCGCCGGCGAGGGCGTCCGGCCGGATATGCAGCAGAGTACCGACTGGTACAAAAAGGCCGTGGCGCAGGGAAATGCGCAGGCCGCGTACGAGCTGGCCCAGCTGTATTTATCCGGAGAAAAGCTCACGCGGGATGTTCCTTCGGGCGTGTCTTACCTCAAAATGGCGGCGGAGAAAAATTATGCCCCGGCGCAATATGCTTTGGGGCGGCTGTATCAGACGGGGGCGGAGAGCTTAAACCAAAATTTGGCGCAAGCAGCTTTTTTGTGGATGCAAGCGGCGGAGCAAAAGGATGCAGACGCCCAAGCCGCGCTGGATTTATTGCACACAGAAGAGCCGGAAACCTATGACCAGGTACAGCCCTTGCATGCCGCGTGGCAACGGGCCCAAACCGGGGATGCTATTGCCGCGGCAGACATCGGCCAGCAGCTGTTAAGCGGCTCCGTGTTGGAGAAAAACCCTGAGCAGGCCTTGCCTTTACTCACCCAAGCGGCGCAAGGTGGCCACGCGGGGGCGGCCTATGTTTTGTACGAAGTATACAATCAACCGGACGGTCCCATTCCCCACGACGCCGCCAAGGCCATGCAATATTTGGCCCAATCGGCACAGGGCGGTTATGCCGCAGCACAATATACTGTGGGGCAGCAGCTGTACCAAGCGGCGCAGACGGCTGAGGATTTTCAAGCGGCTTTTAATTGGCTGGCGCAGGCCGCGCGGCAAAATCATCCGGAGGCATTGTATATGTGCGGTATTTTGCATATGCAGGGGCAAGGAGCCGAGAAGAGCATTCCGCTGGCAATGGCCGATTTTAAGCAAGCAGCCGAACTGGGGCATGCCAATGCCCAGTATGTGCTGGGGCAGTCTTATTGGCGCGGCATCGGGCTGAAAAAGAATAAAGCCTTGGCCAAAAAATGGCTGGAGCTCGCCCGCCAAAACGGCAATCCCCAGGCGCAGGAGTTGCTGGACCAAATAAAATAGAGGGCTGTTTTCAGAGGGAAAGAAACCCAAAGGCTCCGCTGGTTTTATGTCCTTTTCTCCGGGGCAGAAAAGGACCAAAAGGCCCCGCGGACCTGCGGAGCATAAAAAATAAAATTTTCCTATTCCGCCTTAAACTCGCCGCTATACAGAGGCTCAGACAAAAGGCGGATTTTTGTTGTAAATTTTATTTTTTATCGGCGCTCCGATGTCCGCTGCGTAAACGGCGAAGAGGCCCTTATCCATGCCGTCATTCCCGAGTGTTTCTATCGGGAATCTCCTCCTTATTGTCGTTTGCTTTTTTGTCGTTAAATAAAATAGAAGTCATCCTGAAAGGTTGTAGTTCAGGATCTTCCATTTTTCTAGTAGTGGTCGTTG
>CAVHDF010000021.1:0-24127 GCA_963634865.1 Eggerthellaceae bacterium | reverse complement strand
CTAATAAGCGGCGAGTTAAAGGCGGAATAAAGAAAATTTTATTTTTTATGCTCCGTAGGCCCGCGGGGCCTTTTGGTCCTTTTCTGCCCCGGAGAAAAGGACATCCATCCGCGGGGCCTTTGGGTAGCTTCCACCCCCAAAATTCCCCCTCTCTCCTACGCGGCGGCGCAAAATGTTACAATAGCTGTATGTCTAAAAATCCGTTGCTGTCTCTTATTCAACTGGTCCGCGCATTCCTGCGCAAGTACGCACTGTTTGTGCTGCGCCTGTCGCCACACCAAAGCATTGTGCAAGGTATTTTGCTCTACACCTTGCTGGGCTGGGTGGTGCTGTCGCTGCCGTTTATGGACAACGGCCATGTCAGCTTATTAGACAATCTCTTCACCGCCGCGTCAGCCGCGTCCACCACCGGGATGACCAGCGTCAACTTTGCCGAATCCTACACCTTTTTTGGCAAGCTGGTGGTGCTGCTGCTGGTGCAAGCGGGCGGTATCGGTTATATGACGATGTCCTCTTTTATTTATTTGTCCTTTTCCCGCCGGCTGCGTCACCGCCATACCGAAGTGCTTAATACCGAGTTTTCCCTGCCGCGCAGCGTGCGCTTGCACGACTTCTTGCGCGCGGTCATTCTCTTTACCGGGTTTGTGGAAACAATCGGCGCGGTCTTTTTGTTCAACTATTTTTACCGCCACGGCTACGGCCTGTTTGACGCGGCCTGGTACGGCATTTTCCACAGTGTGTCGGCCTTTTGTACGGCCGGATTTTCGCTGTTTCCAGACAGCATGATTCAGTTGGCTGGCAGCAAGACGATTAATATCGTTATCTCGCTGCTTTCGCTGGCCGGGGCCATGGGCTTTATCGTGGTGACGGACCTGTTCAACCGTCTGCTGCGCCGCACGAAAGAATTTTCTTACACCAGCAAAATCATTGTGGTGTTTACCCTGGGCGTACTGCTGATGGGCTCGTTTATTATGTTGCTGACCAACCCCGGGCTGACCCCGGCGGCGGCGCTATTTCAAGCCACCGCCGCACTGACCACCGCCGGGTTTAATACGGTGCCTATGGCGTCTTTGTCCGCCTGCTCGCTGCTGCTGATGATGGCGCTAATGTCTATCGGCGGGTCCCCCTCCGGCACGGGCGGCGGTATCAAAACTACGGCTGCCACGTGTTTGGTGGCCATTGTATCCAGCCACTTGTTAGGACGAAAGCACATCACTTTTTTAGGACGGCAAATTCCGCTGTTTCGGTTGTATATGGCCACTTCTACCTCTATCTTTTACGGTTTTATGCTCTTTTTGACGGTCTTTTTGCTGACGTGGAGCGAGCGGAGCATATCCTTTTTTGATTTACTCTTTGAAGCCGCCGCGGCCTTGGGCACGGGCGGAATAGACAGCCCGACCACCGCGCTGCTCAGCCCAGTGGGCAAGCTGATCATCATTGGGGCCATGTTAGTGGGCCGCGTGGGTGTAATTACTTTTGGCATGGCGCTGCTTAAACACCATGGCACCGACGAGGCCGAGGAAGTCCCCGAGCGCGAGGACCTGGCCGTCTAACCCGCAGCCTCCCCCAAAACTGCTAAAATATAGCTATGAAATTTTCCTTAATCAGCTTGGGTTGCCCCAAGAATTTAACCAATAGCGAAGAATTTTCCGCACGCCTGATTGCCAAAGGCCATGAGCTGCTGCTCCAGCCCCAGGGCGCAGACGTGCTGATCGTCAACACCTGCGGCTTTATTGCCTCTGCCGTGGAAGAAGCCGAAAACGCCATTGCCGAGGCGCTGGAACTTAAAAAACAAGGCCAGGTCAAAAAAGTGGCCGTCACCGGCTGCTTAGTGCAACGCTACAAAGAAAAAATTTTGCAAAAATTTCCGGACATTGACGTCGTTTTTTCCATTGCCGGGCAAGAGAACATAGAAGACACCCTGCAAAAAAGCGGTTTTATCTCCGCCGAATTGCCCAAAACCCTCTACTTGCCCGAATACAAAATGAGCCTGACCGCCCCGCACACGGCCTATTTAAAAGTGGCCGACGGGTGCAACAACCGCTGCGCCTATTGCACCATTCCTTTTTTGCGCGGCAATTACCGCTCCAAACCCATGGAAGACATTTTGCGCGAGGCGGACCTCATGGCCCAAAACGGCGTGAAGGAAATCTCGCTCATCGCCCAAGACACCACGTCCTACGGCCAAGATTTATACGGCCGCCCGCAGCTGGTGGAGCTGCTGGAAAAACTGCTGCAAAACCGCCGCATCAAACGCCTGCGCATCATGTACGGTTATCCGCACCGGGTTACGCCGCAACTGGCCGACCTCATGGCCGCCACGCCGCGGATTTTCCATTACATAGATATTCCGTTGCAGCACATTGCCGACCCCGTCTTGCGCCGCATGAACCGCCATTGCGACGGCGCGCAAATCCGCTCCACCTTGGATATGCTCAAAAAACGCGTGAAAGACATTTCCCTGCGCACCAATTTTATTGTGGGCTTCCCCGGGGAAACCGAGGCAGATTTTAAAGAATTGCTGGCCTTTGTGGACCAGTATGAATTTGACAACTTGGGCGTATTTGAATACTTCCGCGAGGAAGGCACCGCCGCCTACGGCTTGCCGGACCAAGTGCCCGCCGAGCTGAAAAAAGAGCGCCGCCTGCGTTTGGAAGAGGCCCAAAGCCGTGTAATAGACCGCATCAACAAACGCCTCTTGGGCACCACGCTGGAAGCCATTGCCGACGGAGAAACTTTCGGCCGCACCTATAAGGACGCGCCGGATATAGACGGCCAGGTGACTTTTACCCGCCCGGTACGCATGGGCCAGATCTTCCGGGCGAAGGTGGTCCAAGCCCACGGCTACCAGCGCACCTTGGAACCTTTAAAATAGCAAATCCCCGCCAGCAGGCGGGGATTTTTATGCTACCTTTTACGCAACACAAAACTTATTTCTTCAGGGTCAACAGGGCCAGCTCCACTTCCAGTGCGCCGTCTTGGTAAACCAACCCATGCGGCAGTTCGCCCGTTTCGTACGGGGTGTACTGGTCGTAATTCATCTTGGCCGAACCCAGCACTTTTTTATATACCACACTGCGCGGATAAGCCACCCCGGGTGCGTAGCTGTAGCGCCAGGTATTGCCGTCTTTATACGTCACCAAAATCTGCTCCCCGCTAACGCGGCAGCGGTGCGCGCCGTGCGGCGGGAAAAGCAACACTTTTAAAAACACATCGGCCTTGGCCCGCGCGGCGGCGGAATCGGCCTCTTTCATCAAATAGGAATAAGCGGTCCCTTGCGGGGTAGTTGTGCCTTGCGCCAATTTAAGTCCCCCCTGGGCGGAAAACAAAGTAAAGGAGTAAGCGTCTTCTTCTATCTTCTTAATCTGCAAAATGCCGTCTAAACCATAGCCGTGCGCACGCGCCGTCAGCCGAAAGGCCGCCAGCTTTTGCCCTTGGGCAAAATAGTCCGGCCGCGCCGCCAGCTCCGCCGGGCAAGCCCCCGTTCCCCGCCCCAAGGTGGAGCAGGCCCCCAGCCAACACAGGGCCGCCAAAATAAAATAAATTTTTTTCATTTTTCCCCTCCGCCGCACGAAGACGGCTTTTTAATATTATAATATAAGTAGACCATGGATACACTTTCTCTTTACTTACTTTGCGGAGTGCTCTCCTGCGCCGTCACAGCGGGATCGGTACCCGTGCTGCGCCGGACGGTAGGCCGCTTTTTGTTAGACAAACCCGGCGGACTCAAACGCCACGCCCAAGCCGTGCCCTGCGTAGGCGGGTGTGCGGTGCTGCTGGGGTTGGCGGTGGGCTTGGTTTTCATCCGCCTGACGACGGATTTTCCCACGGGCACCTTGCACAGCTTGCGCGGTATTTTGCTGGGGGCAGGGCTGATTTTTATCTTGGGGCTGGCCGACGACCTGCGCAAACCGAAAGGAGTAAGCATCCCTATCAAGCTGGCCGTGCAGTCCGCGGCGGCCGTGCTGCTGATGTGCTACGGCGT
Organism: Eggerthellaceae bacterium; assembly: GCA_963634865.1. GTDB lineage: Bacteria > Elusimicrobiota > Elusimicrobia > Elusimicrobiales > Elusimicrobiaceae > Avelusimicrobium. The sequence goes on along the minus strand of CAVHDF010000021.1, from coordinate 20,142 downwards.
GCGGATCAACTTGTTTGACTGCGCTTACCTCTCTTACCCGCTGACCTTTTTGTGGGTTATCGGCATTACCAATGCGTTTAATTTGTTGGATATTTCCGACGGGCTGTGCGTTTCCCAGGCGGCGGTATGCGCCTTGGGGCTGGGGCTGATTGCCCTACCGTCTGAGTTTATTTATGTGAACTTCTGCGCTTGCGCGCTGCTGGGGGCTTGCCTGGGCTTTTGGCCTGCCAACCACCGCACGCGGGGCAAAGCGTTCTTGGGCGACAGCGGCAGCACGCTGCTGGGCTTTGTGTTGGCCGCGCTGGCCATGGGCACCGGCTACAGCGAACATTCCAATTTAGGCTTTTTGGCCCCGCTGCTCATTTTGGCGGTGCCGCTGTTTGACACGGGCTTTGTGGCCTTGATTCGCTTGGCACAAGGCAAAAATCCCTTGCGCGGCAGCAATGACCACGCCGCACTGCGCCTGCGTAAAATCGGTTGGGACAAAACGCAAATTTTATGGCTGTTTGTCGGTGCGGGGCTCTTTTTTAACATTTTGGCCTTCGCGCTGACCCAAGTGCAAGCCTGCTCGGCGGCTACGGTGTTGTTTTTGGCGGCTTTGTTACTTTTTGCAGCGGGCATTTTTCTCTCCCGCATACGGATGAAACCATGAAAAAACGGGCAGATTTTTTGCAAGTGGACACGCTGATTTTAGGCGGCGGCCTGACCGGGCTGAGCACGGCGTATCATTTGGAAAAGGCCGGGGTAACGGATTACCTGCTGGTGGAGCAAAGCGACCACTTCGGGGGCTTGTGCGCCAGCGAACAAATTGACGGTTTTACCTTTGACCTCTCCGGCCATGTACTGCACCTGCGCGACCCGTACGCCTTGCGCTTGGTGCGCCAACTGCTGCGGGGCAATTTGCTGCGCGTCCAACGCCGGGCTTTTATAGACTTTGACGGGCGGCGGGTGCCTTATCCCTTTCAATACAATTTATGGGCTTTGCCCCCGCAAACGGCGCAGGAATGCCTGCAAGGGGCATTGGCCGCCGCACAAACCCGCCGGACGGCCCAGCCGAAAAATTTTGAACAATGGTGTCTGCAGGCCTGGGGCGAAGGCATTTACCACCACTTTATGCAGCCTTACAATCAAAAATTGTGGCAAACGCCCCCCTGCCAACTGGCATGGGACTGGTGCGGCTCTTTTGTACCCACCCCGGATTTGGCTGCTCTGCAAGCCGGAGCGCGCCGCCAACCCGCCCGAGAAAGCGGCTACAATGCCCAATTTTACTATCCGCGCAAAGGGGGCATCGGCGCTTTGGCACAATCCTTGGCCGACCACGTGCCCAATACATGGCTGAGTGCGCGCGTACAAAAAATAGATTTCAAACGCAAGGAAGCCCTCATCGGTACGCGCCGGGTGCGTTTTGCGCGTTTGGTCAATACCTTGCCGTTAAAAGATTTAATTCAAATCTGCGACGCACCGTCCACGGTGCAAGCCGCCGCCCGCGCCTTAAAAAGCGTGCCGGTCCATGTGCTGCAACTGGCTTTAGAACGCCCGGCGCGCGCGCATTGGGTGTACTTCGCGCAAGCGGACATTCCCTTTCACCGGGTGGGGGCCTATAGCGCCTTCTCCCCCGACAACGCCCCGCAAGGTTGCGGCGCCTTTTACGCAGAAACCACCGCCCCCGTGGCCGATCTCCCTCGGGCGGAAAAAGCATTTATAAAAGCCTTAAAACAAAAAGGTATAATAGAAAAGCAAGACCAAATTCTTTTTTCGTTTTGGCGCAAGTTGCCCGTGGCCTACGCCGTGTATGATTTGGCGCGGCCCCGTCACACCGCGCGTATTTTGCGGTGGTTGCAGAAGCACCGCTGCTACTGCGCGGGACGGTATGGGTTGTGGGAGTATTCCTTTATGGAACGCAGCCTGCTGCAAGGGCGGGACTTGGCGCAAAAACTGCAATCATCACTATGAAAGTACTCGTTTTTGGGGGCAGTTTTGACCCCGTGCATAAAGGCCATGTGGCCGTATTAAAAAAAGCGCTTGCCGTTATCAAGCCGGACGTCACCCATGTGGTGCCGGCCTACCAATCCCCTTTCAAAGCGCTTTCGCCCACGCCGTTTAAGCTGCGCATGCAAATGGCCAAGGCGGCGTTTGGCAAATTGAGCAAAAACATCGTCTTTGACGATTACGAACTCAAACAAGGCGGCAAGACCTACTCTTACCAGCTGGTGCAATACCTGTTGCAGCGCTATGAGCAGCCGGAAATTTACCTGTTGGTGGGCACCGATTGCCTGAACGATTTGCACCATTGGAAAAACCCGCAGTATATCTTTAAACACGCCACCGTGGTGGCTGGCAAGCGCCGCGGTTTTACGGAAAACAAGGTAGATTTCAAACACATCTTCCTGCCGGGGCAATTTCCCAAAATGTCTTCCACCCGGGTGCGGGCGCACATTTTGGCCAGCGGGGCCATCCCGCAGGAAAAGGTCCCCGCCGCCGTAGGGCAGGTCATTTTAAAAAACGATTTGTACGGCTTGGACGTGCACCGTTGGCTGCAGGCGCACCTCAAGCCCAACCGCTATTTGCATTCCGTTAAAGTGGCGGAGCTGTGCGCCATTTTAAGCGATATTTACGAAGTGCCCGTCGGACAGGCGGTGCAAGCGGGCATTCTGCACGACGCCGCCAAAGGCTTTAGCGGCCCGGAGCTCATTGCCTTTTGCAAAGAGCACAAAATTAAGGTGCCCTTTTTTGAGGATATTTGCCGCTTTGAGCCGCTGCTGCTGCATTCCTATGCTTCGGCCTGGCTGGCCCAACACCACTTTGGCGTAAAGGACAAAGAAGTCCTGCGCGCCATTGCCGAACACACGTTGGGCAGCCTGCAAATGAGCACACTGAGCAAAATTTTGTTCGTGGCGGATATTTCGTCCAAAGACCGCAAATACAAAGACGCCTTTGTCATCCGCACGCTGGCCGCGCAGGATTTGGAAAAAGCCCTGCTGTACGCGGCCAACCGCAAGCTGTGGTTTACCATTGACAGCCAAAAATGGCTCTGCCCTTTGGGAATTGAACTATGGAATCACCTCGTCAAATGCGCCGCTTGATAGAGAAGCTGCTTCTGCTGGGGTTGCTGGCCCTGACCGGGTGGGCGGCGTTTGCCCAGCTGCAGAGCCCGGCCTTGCGCGCTTTGGCCAACAAAGAGGACCAAAATATTTATGTGGCCATTTTGACGCAGCCGGCCATGACCCTGGCCTACAATCCCGCCCAGCGCAAGGTGCATTTGACCACCCACAAACGCCGCAAAACGCCGCAGGCACCGCTGGAGAATGCGCAAGACGTATTTAAAAAAGCCGGCATCCGCCCCGACCGCGTGCGCTACTATATTCCAAGCAATACCCACCGGGACGAATATTGGGAGCAATTTAAATGGGTCTTGGGCACTTGGCGCTACAACCCGCTGCAGGCCGCCCAAGCCGTGTGGAATTACGCCCAGGCCTATCACGACAAACGCACCAATATTTCCGCGGGAGAATTTTTGCTTTTGATGCTGGACGCCAGCCGCTTGGAGCTCACCGATTTCACCGTGCGCAACGCCGGAGAAGAACCCAAAAAGAAAAGTTCCGCCAAAAAAGCAACCGTGGCGGTAGACGGCCCCCCCGCCCCAACGCCCGACCGCGCCCCGCTGGCCCTGCAAGACCGGCCGCTGACCATTGACGTGTTAAACGCCTCGGGCAAAAAGGGTGCCGCGCACGAGCTGACCCAATACCTGCGCGAGAAGAGCCAAAAAGGCCTTTTGCGCGTGGATGTGCTGCAGCAGGACAACTACCCCGGCGGACGGCAAAAAACCTCGCGCATTGTGGATTATACGGGCCGTTTGGTGCAGCTCAAGCAGCTCAGCACGGCCATTGGGCTAAACAATGAAATCGTTTCCGAAAAGTCCGACAACGCCATTTGCGACGCAGTGGTCATCATCGGGGAAGATTTCAAACAACCGCTTTGAGAAGAGGTTTTGTTAAAAAGCCCCGGACCATTTGGCCCGGGGCTTTTTTTAAGCTTGCGTGGAAAATAATCCGTCCGGCTGCGCTTGGGGCGGCTCGGTTTTTTTGGCCGCTTTGGCCGCGGGCAGCAGCTTGCGCGCCGCCTGCGTGACATTGCGTCCGGCCGGCTGCTGGAACGGGAACAAATCAAACTCCGGCATAACGGAATACAAATGGTCAAACACATCGGATTGAATGTTTTCGTACTTGACCCACTCCGTCGTGGCGGTAAAGCAATAAATCTCCAGCGGCAGCCCCGCCGTGGTGGGGGCCAACTGACGCACCATGCAGGTTTGGCGGTGGTCAATGGTGGCCAAGCTGTTCAAATACGCCGTGGCATACGCGCGGAAGGTGCCGATATTGGTCAAATGGCGGCCGTTGAGCGGATTTTCGTGGCTGCCGTGGCTGGCGTTGAAAGCGCGCACCTCGGCCACCTTTTCCTGCAAATAGCCGGAAATCAACTCTATCTTTTCCAAACGTTTGAGCAGCTTTTCATCTAAAAAGCGGATGGTCTCTACATCTATATTAATAGCGCGTTTGATGCGCCGCGCGCCGCTTTGCACCATGCCGCTCCAGTTTTGAAAGGGTTTAGAGACCAAATCATACGCCGGCACATTGACCAACGTGTTGTCAAAATTTTGCACGCGCACCGTGGTCAGCGTAATGTCCACCACCGTGCCGTCGGCCCCGTGGGACTCCATGGTAATCCAGTCGCCGATTTTTAGCAGCTTGTTGCTGGCCAGCTGTATCCCGGCGGCAAAGCCCAAAATCGGATCCTTGAAAATCAGCATAAACACCGCCGCCGCGGCCGACAGGCCGGTAATCACGTACATGGGCTTTTTGCTGATAATAATGGAAATAATGACCAAAGCCGCCAGCAAGTAAATACTGATTTTCCCCGCCTGAAACACCCCGCGCAGCGGCACATTGGGGTTGCGGCCGTACAGCTGGTCCAACACGTCTAGGCTGGTCACCAGCAAAGCCATAAAACCCAAGGTACCGTAAATGCCCACCACCCGGGCCATAAACCCATGCAGCAGCGCCCCTTCCAGCGGCATGAAAAAACCATACAAATGCACCACCGCCGCGGCAGAAACCGCATACCCGGCCGCCGCCATAAAACGCGTGGCGCGCACGGCTTTTAAAAACCGCGGGAAGCGTTTATTCAGCCACGCCGCGCCCGCCACCCAGTGCAGGCAGCCCTTCACCAGCTGCGCCAACCCATAGGTTACTGCGGCCAAAAGCAATACCGCCAGCCCCTCGGCGCACAAGGCCCGCGCCTTGTCTGATAAAAAAGTAAATACGCCCAACCAACCTTGCAAAAGTTCCACTAACATGTTTTCCTCCGGCCCGTGTTTTTTGCGGGAAAAGTTATTATAATAAAAGTGTATGAAAAAAGTTTTCTGCTTGGCAATGGCGTTTTGTGCGTTGGCCGGGTGCTACACGCCACTGAACAACTCAGGCGTTGCCACCACCAAGGCCTGGCTGGATATTCCCGCCAAGAAAGTGGATTTTGAGGGCAAACAGTACGACTCTTGCTACCAGTTCCGCCTGCGGTTTGCCCCGGCGGAAGCCGCCGCCCAGTTAGACGGCCAAGCCGCCTGCTTAGACAACTGCTGCTGGCGCAGCGACAAAGAAGAAGTGGTGCTGGATTTCAATAAAAATTTTGAAAAAAATCTGGCCTATTACGGCCGCGCCGAAAAATACACCCCAGGCCAAATTACCTTAAAGGTAACCCACTCCAATTTGCTCAACACCACCGCGGTCAAGGTTTCGCCGCGCGGGGCCATTAGTCCTAGCGGCATGGTCAAATTAAAATCCAAAATTGTGGAAAATCCCACCCGCCTGGCCCAAATAGAAAACGAAGCCCGCAAGTTGCAGGCCCGGCGCAATGCCTGGCTGGCCGACCAACAAATAAATGAGGGCACTCCGTCGGCCGCGTACGAAGACCCCGCCGCCCAGCAGCGCGCGCAAGACTTGGTGCAGCGCAAAGAGGGAACGCGCATTGACCGCTACTTCTACGCGCTCAACAAAAGCTACCAGCAAAAGGGGTATATCTTCCTCATCAGCCAGCGGATTTATTCCGCCCGCGCCTTGGGGGAAAATGTGTACCGCGTGGTCTGCCGCGCCAAGGTGCAAAGCGGCGCACGGGCCGAAAACCTGCAAAACCGCGACGTCAGCTGCGGCGTGTGGAAAGCCGATTTAGCCGCCGCTACCGTCTCCCCCGCAGACGCTACCGCCCGCAAAATCAAAACGCAAGCATAGGTTTTGAACCGTTTTTTCCGCAAAAAAAATACAGCGCAGAACCAAAAGTCCTGCGCTGCATTTTTTAATACACAAAAGACAATCAATACACAGACTGCCAATCCCGCGTCGTCAACACAAAATGCACGCGGCGGTTGGTCAAGCGGCCCTCTTTGCTGTTGTCTAACGTCAGCGGGCGGTCGGCCCCGTAGGAATGCACGCGAATGCGGTCGGCCAGCACGCCGCGGCTGACTAAATAAGACTTCATGGCCGTCGCGCGGGAGGCGCCCAACCAATAGTTATAATCTTTGTCGCCCACGATGTCGGTATTGCCTTCAATGATAAGCTTCATATTGCGCTGCTTTTTGAGAATGTTGGCCAGTTTGTCCAAAAATTCATAGGAGTACTCCGGCGGTTGGATGGAGTCAAACAGATAGGTAATGTCGGGCAGTTTCATGCTCTCTACCATTTCCTTTTCGGTTTGCTGCATCAATTTGGCGTTCTTGTCGGCCTCTATTTGGATAATCGGGTCCCGCTCCGGCAACCGGGGAATATCGGCCTCTTCCGGCTCGGTAGTGCGCTGGGCGGCACACGCCGCCAAAGCCACAGCCATACTGCACAAGGCTGCCCATTTCAAAAGTTTCATTTTACGCCTCCTCTGTTTTTGCGCACGGAGTGCCGCGCTAAGCTTTACACAAATTATAGCAAAAAGACAAGGCTTTATCGCAGCCCCATCTGTCGCTGCCGTTTTATCCACAAAGTGTGGACAAACTGTGGATAACCGCCTTTGCACTCTACAGCTTATCCACAAAAACCGGACTTTTTAAAACTAAAAAAGAACTTTTAGCAAAAAATTGTGGATAACTCACAAAATCTGTGGATAACTTGCCCTTTGTATAGGCAATTTTTTCTTTTTTCGCCGAAAATCCCGTCGGAGAAAATCAGCCGGACGGTTTTTGGGCCTTTTTACGCATTTTTAAAAAAACTGTTGACAAGTCCGTATTTTTTTATCTCAAAAATGCCAAAAATGCGTTTTTTGCTTATTTTTTAAGCTTGATTTGGCCCTTAAACACCGCTTTATCCACTTGCGCGCTGATTTTGACCTTGCCCGGCTGCGCGCCAGACAAAGGCCGCAGGGTTCCCGCGGCAAAATCCCACTGCAAATACATCGGGCTGAGTTTAAGCGTCAGCGGCACATAATCAAACTGTTTTCCCCCGCTCAGCTGCGCGTGCAAGGCCAGCGTGGTCGTTTCTTGGGTTGCCACAGATAAGGCCGGCGGGAAGATTTCCCCGCGCAACTTTTTGACCTTCAGCTCCGCCGCGGGAGCAAACAAATAATCCAAATCCAACGCCTCAGGCAGGCTCTTGCCTTCCTCTAAACGCAACACAAATCCCGGGCCATAGCTGCTCCCCTGCTCCAGCAAAGTCTGCTGCCAAACCACCGCTTGCGCCCGCGCACCGCCTACCCACATGCGCAACTGCTCTGACGCGCCCGCCAAAGACACCGGGGTCTCCCCCCCGTCTAACACCGCCGCCCGGGCAAAGGTGTCCTTGCGCCGCAACAAGGCCGCCAAGGCTTTGGCATAAGCGGCCCCTTGAGCCGCCACGCCGCGGGCCGTGGGGTGGTCTATGGTCGGATAATTCAGCTCAATATAGGGCAGTAATTCCCGCCCGAAAAACGTAGAAATTTTTTCAGGGTCTTCCCAGGCTTTTTCCTCGGTTTGCACGCCCACCAAAATGGCTTTGTGCTGCGCCCGGGCCAAAGCCTGCTGCGCGCTTGCTGCCGCCTTGGGCCCTACCCCCAGCAAATACACCACAGGGTAACGCCCGCGCAGAGGTACGGCCGGCTCGGGCAAAAAGACCGTAACGGTCGGCGCTTGCTCCAACACCGCCGTGGGAAAATGAATAAAGGTTTCCCGCGAGGGATTGATAAGCAAGAGCGGTTCAGATTCCGCGGCAAAAGCCGAAAAGCCCAACAAAAACAACACTGTCAAAAAGAGTAATTTTTTCATGGAAGTATTGTAACAAAAAACGGCCTGCTCTGCCATAGCCCCGCGCAAAAGCCCGTCCCCCGCCCAGAGGGCCTGCGAAAGGCCCAAGCGGCAGACCCAGCCCGGGGCTAGGCCCAAAGACCCTTGTGCCGGCTTTACAAAACCGCTAAATTATAAAAAACAAGGAAAACAGGATGTCTTTATGCAAAACAAAACTCATTTACGCTTTTTACTGGCACTGGGCAACAAAAAAGTAGTGGTTACCCAAGACCAACAACAATGGCAAGCCTATAGCAACGGCCACCCCCGCGACCGCCAAGTCTCTGCCGAGCGCGTGTACCAAGCCGTGCTGGTGCGCTAAAACGCCGTTGCGTCATATTCTTCCCGTCCCCGGCGCTGCGGGGCAAAATGTTATAATAGCTTTATGAAGAAATGCTCTCTTTGGTGCGCCCTTGTGGCGCTGGGACTGGCCAGCGGTTTGTACGCCGCCGCGCCGTCTGATGAACTTTCCGCCGTGATGCCTTTGTTGCAAGCCAAAACGCGCAATGCGGCCCAAAACCAACAAGTATTGGATTTATTTGTCCGCTCCAAAAAGCCCGCTTTGACCTTTGCCGCCGGGGCCAGCTTGGTGCGCTTGCCGCCCCACCGCGTGCAAGAGGCCAAACTGCTCAATTTGTTGATGAAAGACAGCGACCCGCTCAAAAAAGTCTTTACCTCCGTGGTGCTCACCGCTATGGGCACCGTGCATACGGAGCTTTCCCCCTTGCTCAAAGACGCCACCGCCAGCCAAGACCACGCCGTACGCGCCTATGCGGCCAGCGCCTATACCATTTTGAACCCGCAAACGGCGGATTATGCCGATGATATCGTGAACCTGTATATCTACGACCCGGCCTTTGCCCAGCGCGCGATGAATTTGATTTCCTCCGGGGATAAGCAAACCTTAAAGTATTTGCGCACCGCCGCCCAAAATGCTGACGGGCAAGTGCGCGCCGCTGCCGCTACCTGGCTAGGCGATTTGCAAAATAAAGACGCCGCCAAACAACTTTTAAAAATGGTCAAAACAGAGCAAGACAGCCAAGCCGAAACGGCGTTGGCCTCCGCCTTGGCCAAAAACCGCGAATGGACGATGAACGACTGCCTCAAAGGCCTCAAGACCGCCACGGATAAACCCGCGGCGTCCACCTATGCCTTGGCCTTGGGCTTTATGACGGGCCACGCAGTGGAAGCGCTCAAGCAAGCTTTCTTAGATAAAGATGCCGACGTGCGGGCCAATGCCGCGCGCGCGGCGGCGTATATGGCCGGGGTGCTCTCCAGTCCGCAGCGTACGCTTTATACCTCCGACCCGGAGTTTGACAGCGCGCTGCTCAAAACCTTAATCCCGCATTTAACGGCCCTGGAAAAGACCGATACCGCCGCCGTCAAACCCTATGCGGCCAACGCCCTGCAACAAATGGCGAAATTAAAATAGGATCTACCATGAAAGTAAAAAGATTACACCCTGACGCTTTATTGCCCCGGCGGGCGCACCCCACCGATTCCGGCGCGGACTTATTTGCGCTGCACCGTACGGAGTTGCCCCCGCACGCTGTAACGCATGTACACACCGGCGTGGCCGTAGAATTGCCGGAGAACACCTCGGGCATCATTTGGGGCAAAAGCTCGGTGGAAAGCAAGGGCATCAAAGCCTTAGCGGGCCTGGTGGATGCCCCGTACCGCGGGGAATTGATTGTCTGCATGTACAATTTAAATGACACGCCCTTTGTGTTTGAACAAGGGCAAAAAGTAGCCCAGCTGGTGGTTTTGCCTACGCTGTACCCGGACTTTGAGGAAGTAACAGAACTATCCGATACGGCCCGCGGCAGCGGCGGCTTTGGCAGTACCGGCAGCAAGTAGATTTGAAAACCCCGGGGAATTTAGCCCCGGGGTTTTTAGCAAGTGTTTTATTTCCGCGTAGTCCGCGGTCCCCGCCGGGGATATCCCAGCGCAATGGCCAGCAGCGTGCCCACGCCCAGCAAGTACGGATAATATAAATATTGCATAATGGCCAAGGGGGACTGGCCCGACAACCCCGCCGCCATCAGCAGCTGCGCGCCGTAAGGAATGGCTCCCTGCACAAAGCAAGAAATAATGTCTAAAATACTGGCGGCGCGGTTGGCCGGGATTTTAAAACGGGTGGCAATTTCTTTGGCAATCGGCCCGGCCATAATCAGGGCAATGGTATTGTTGGCCGTGCACAAATTGGCAAAGCCCACCAAACCCGCAATAGACAGCTCCGCTCCGCGCACGCTGCGGGTGCGGGCGGTTAATTTTTCAATAATCCACGCAAAACCGCCATTGAGGCGAATCATCTCCAGCACGCCGCCGGCCAGCAGCGTAACGACGATTAATTCCCCCATATGGTTAATCCCCGTGCCCATGGCGCCCGTCCACCCCCACGGTGTAAAAGCGCCCGTAAGCAATCCGATAGCCCCGGCCAGCAGGGTTCCCCCCAACAACACCACCATCACATGTCCGCCCGCCACGGCCGCTATCAATACCGCCAAATACGGCAGCACATGCAGCCAGTTGATAGGGCCAAGGGAATATTCAACCACCGACTGCTGCCCCATCCAAAAATAAAGCAGTGCCGCCAGCAAGGCAAACGGCCACACGATGCGCACATTGGTGCGGAATTTGTCCCGCATGCGGCAGCCTTGGGTGCGGGTAGCCACAATGGTAGTGTCGGAAATAAAGGAAAGGTTATCGCCAAACATGGCTCCGCTGACCACCGCCGCCGTCATCAAAGCCGGCGGAACACCCGTTTTAAGCGCAATGCCCGCCGCCACAGGGGTGAGCGCCACAATCGTGCCGACGGAAGTTCCCACAGAAACAGACACAAAGCACCCAGCCAAAAACAGCCCCGGCACCAAAAGATTTTTAGGCAGCAGCCACAAGGTTAAATTGACCGTGCTGTCCACCGCGCCCATGGCCTGGGTAGTTTGGGCAAAAGCCCCGGCCAAAATAAAAATGAGCACCATTAGCATGATATTGGCGTCGGCGGCGCCTTTGCAGAAAGCCTCTATTTTTTGCGTCAGCCCATGGCCTTTGCTGGTCCACACGGCCACCACCGCCGCCAACAAAAAGGCAACGGTAATGGGCATTTTATAGAAATCCCCCGCCAAAACAGAAACCAATAAATAAGAGGCCAAAAACACCCACAGCGGCAACAGAGCCCAGGGGTTTGGCTTGGCAGGGACGGACGGCACGGATGTAAGCGGATCCATAAATTTTATCCTCTTGGTCGTATGATATATTTTACATAATTGGGAGATAGCGCACGAGAGAGCCCGATATGGACTATTATCGTTACATAGGTAAAAAAAGAAACAAATAGACCGTACTAAAAACAAAAAATAACTTCAAGAAGCAAATATCCTATAATGGAGCTATGAGAAAATTAATCATAGCTCTATTTTTTGTTGTATCCATTTCCTCCTCCGTTTACACCAATGACACTGCGGGGTATGTCCTGCCCACGGGCGGCGTGGTATTTGAAAAACAAAACGGTATTAAAATGCAAACCGAAGCGCTCTATATCCGCCCCGGGCAAATAGAGGTCAACTACCTCTTTGAAAACACCACCGACAAAGATATTACCACCCACATTTTCTTTCCGCTGCCCCCCATACCAGCCGTATCGGATGTCTACGGAGAGTATGCGCAAGCACAACATCAATTTAACTTTAAACTGTGGGTAAACGGCAAAAGGAAAAAGTACCAAACCTATTTTAGTCTCAAGCAGACAACGAAAGAATTGCCCCCTTTTGCTCGCCAATTATGGAAAGTTCCCGAAGAAAGCTTAGATGAAGATCAGTTTCACCGCCGCATAGACGCATTACCCCAAAAGCAACGACAAGCTCTCCTAGATGGGGGATATGTCTCGTGGGGATGGACCTCTATAAGAAATTCCAACACCCAAGAAATGGCAGACAGCAAGGGATGGACCATTACAGAAACTGATGAGGCCATGTGGTGGAAATATATCTCTTACTCTTGGCGCCAAACCTTTCCGGCCCATCGGACAGTCCATATACGGCACACCTATACACCGTCTTTCAAAACCACCAATACGGGAGCACCCTTTTCCTCATGTATAGACAAAGAAAGCGAAACTTATCAGCGTTTTATCAACTCTTCCGATGAGCAGACAGCTCTGGAGCCTTTAGAAGCTCGCAACTACTTGGAGTACATCCTTACCACCGCCAAAAACTGGCAAGGGCCTATTGAAAATTTCAATTTATTAGTGCAGAGTCCGCTGAAATCCGTAGGCTGCTTTGACGGAAAATCCTTTTACGGCGAAAAGTATTATACGGTCAACCGCACTCATTATACGCCCGAGCGGGACTTGTCCGTCGATTTTGTCGTTGCATCGCCTTTACCACGAGGCTATTCGCCAAAAACTGTGCCCGCCCTCTACCGTCTAGACAACACAGCTAATTTATATCAAGAGCCTAGAGGAAAAATCATCGGATACTTGCAAGGTAAAACCCATGTTTGGGCCTGGCCTCAAGAGCGCCAAGGGCCATGGGTTCCCGTCCGCCAGAACGATCTCTTCGGTTATATTGACCAAGCGAACTTAATCAAGGTGTTTTGAGCAATAGCTAAAATTTACTGGTTACCCGCAGTTACAAGAGGTGGGCTATCTTTTTTCTTGGAGTAATTCCTGCTTCAACTTTTTCAGTTCATCAAACCGAAAATTTAAAGAGGCCGGCAGCCCATTCACCCAACAGGAAATGAGGTGTTTCAGGCTATCATAGTGCTGTTCCGTGTCTGCTGGGGGCTTAATGTAGCCAAGTTTTTCGCTCTTCACATCAACGATTAAAACGGCCTCTTCTACCTCCTGAGCGTGCGCAAGTGAGTAAGTTACATAAAAATACAATTTGGAATTTTCATCCTCAAAAATCCACGCGTAGCAACGGAAACAGGACGATAAGTCCAGCAAAAACTTCGGCTGTTGCTTGTCCTTGAAGAAGGCCAGCCGGCCGGTGTATGTGTTCATGCGGGTTTCCTCTACGCAGAATAAACAGCACAGCACATCAGCGCCGGGTACCTCGTAAAAAAGGTCATACGACGGTCCCTTGAACCGAAAAGGTTTCTGTGAAAATAATGCTTGAAAATTACATCTCCAGTCCGTCGCCTCCGAAAGATGGCTGACTTCCTTTAATTGCATAGCGGTTCCTTCCTTTTCCGTAAAAATCCAATGTACTCTCATTATGCCATAAATTCAATGCCATCCGCTTGAGCACGGCACACTCTTTTTTTACTATTCCAAGCTTATCCACACAAAAAGCCCCGGGCGCATCACCCGGGGCTTTTTAGTAAACAGCAGATTATTTTTTGCCGTTCATTTTGGCGGCTTCAAAGTTGCGCTGCTTTAACTTAGAGGCCAATCCTTCGGGCATTTTGGTCTTTTTAAGCACTTCGTCAATAGAAAGTTGGGAGCTCTCCCCTTTGGGGGCTTCAAAAGCTTGCGCGTCTCGGTCCTTCTGCGCCGCTTGCGCCCCGGTCATACCGCCCAGTCCGGCGCTGCCCGCACCCAAATTGGCGGCCTTGGGCGTATCCAATTTTTTGGCCTGCTTATACGTAGGGGTATAGCTGCTGCCCGTAGCGGTGGTTTTGGTAGCCAATGCCGGAGTAGACGTTACTTTTCCTTCCGCCGCCCCCAGCTGCTGCGCGGCCGCCCCCGGCGTAACCGGGTGGGTGACCACCACATTGGTCACGGGTTTGGTCTGCACGCTGGGCACAGTCACCGGGCGACTAATTGCCCCCGAGGTCGTGGGCCGCAAAACCTTGACGGTGGTCGTAGGATGCGTTACGCTCACATTCGTAGCAGGAGCCGCCGCCAAAGGCAACGCCCCACACAAAGAAAACAAAAAGAGTAATTTTTTCATAGTTATGCCTCTTTATAGTATAAGGGCCGCACTTGCACCTGTCAAGCTAGCGGCGGAAAATTTCCGTCACACGGTCAAAAATCCCCGTGCACCAAGCAATGCTCATGCCGTAATTGCTCACGGGCACGCCGGCGGCGGCCAAACGCGCCACCCGGTTTAAAATTTGACGGCGCGTCACCATGCAGCCCCCGCATTGAATGGCCAGTTTATAGTCAGCCAAATTTTCCGGCAGCGGGTCCAAGTTAGCCAGCACTTCAAATTGCAATTTTTTGCCCGTCTTTTTTTGCAGCCACGCCGGAATTTTCACCCGGCCGATGTCATCGCACTTGTTGACGCTGTGCGAGCACGACTCCAAAATCAGCACCTTGTCCCCGTCTTGCAAGTGATCTATCTGCGGGGTGCTTTGCAGAAACAACCCAAAATCCCCTTTCAACCGGGAAAACAAAATGCTAAAGCTGGTCAGCGGCACCTGCGCCGGCACCAAAGCGCTTACTTGCGCAAACGCCTGCGAATCGGTGACCACCAATTTGGGCGTGTGTTTCTGTAACCACCCGGCCAGCTGGGACGGCTGCAAACAAATCCCCACCGCCCGCGCATCCAACAATCCGCGCACCGCCTGCACCTGCGGCAGAATAATGCGCCCCTCCGGCGCGGAGGCGTCTATCGGCATCACCAACACCACTTCATCATTTTCCCCCACCAAGCCCCCAAAAATATCATCTGGGGCATAGGCGCTTTGCGGCAACGTGCGGAGAATGGCTTCCAGCAAATCGGCCGTATCTGCGCCGCGGCAAGAAAACTCCACCACTTCCGCTCCTTCCAGTTCCGGCGCAACCGCCGGGAACAAATCGCTTTTATTGTGCACAAAGAAAAACGGCGTATGCTGCGCGCGGCATTGGGCGGCTAAGTCTTTTTCATAAGAGCCAAATGCCTCGGCAAATACGATGAGGGCCAAATCACACTGGCGCAAGGCCTCTTGGGTCTTGGCCACGCGCTGCGGCCCCAAATCAGACAAGTCATCCAACCCGGCCGTATCCACCAGTGTCACCGGGCCGATGCCCAAAATTTCCATAATCTTTTTGACGGGGTCCGTCGTCGTGCCCGGCACGGGAGCCACCACAGCGGTTTCCTGCCCGGTCAAGGCGTTAATCAGCGAGCTTTTGCCCACATTCATTCTGCCAAAAATACCGATATGCGGTCTGTTGAGTTTTACCATAGTTTTATTATATCTTTTTGCTTTGTCTACGCGCGCGCGCCGCATTAATGTATAATAGAATAAATACCCCAATAGTAAGAGGAGATTATGAATAAACCTTGCTGCGCGGCCTGCGCCGACCACTCCAAAGAAATGAAAGCCTTTGACGCTTACCTCAAAGAACGCGCCAAATTGATTGAAAAGAATTTAGCCAAATTTACCGCCAAAATTCCCAATGCGCCTAAAATTTTGACCGACGCTATGGATTACTCCTTGCAAGCCGGCGGCAAACGCGTGCGCCCCATTTTGGCTTTGGCCACCGCCGAAGCCTTTGGCAAAAAAGCCGCCGATGTGATGCCCGCGGCCTGCGCGCTGGAAATGCTGCACACTTATTCCTTAATTCACGATGATTTGCCCAGCATGGACAACGACGACCTGCGCCGCGGCAAACCGACCAACCACAAAGTGTTTGGCGAAGATCTCTCGCTGCTGGCCGGAGACGCCTTGCTGACCTATGTGTTTGAAGTGTTTGCCCAAAACGGCAAAATCAAATCTGTCGGTGCGGAAAACACCCTAAACGCCTTGCAACATTTTGCGCATTTGGCCGGGGCTTCCGGCATGGTGGGCGGTCAAACTGCCGACGTATACGCCGAGGGCATGGGCACGCAAGAGGCTACCAGCGCCCGGGCGGAAAAAATTCAAAAGACGTCTAAAAAATTAGCGGGCAAGTCTTTGCATTATTTCCTGCTGCCCCAAAGCGTGAAAGAAACCACGCCGGAAAATGTTTTGCTCTACATTCACGCCAATAAAACCGGCGCGCTCATCCGCGCCAGCGTAGAAACGGGGGCCTTGCTGGCCGGGGTCAAAGGGGCCGATTTGAAACACATCCAAAAATATGCCGAATGCATCGGCCTAGTGTTCCAAATTGTAGACGATATTTTAGACGTTACCGCCAGCGCCAAACAGTTGGGCAAGTCCAACAGCGACGCGCAAAACGGCAAGTTGACCTTTGTCAGCCTCTACGGGTTGGAAGGCAGCCGCAAACACGCGCAGCTGCTCATTGCCAAAGCGCAAAAAGCGCTGGACAGCCTCAAAACGGCCCGTCGCAAAAACTTGGCGCCGCTGTATTGCATGGCGGAATTTTTTAAGACCCGCACCTACTAAGGAGTTTGCATGAAAGTATTGCCCACCGTCAAAAATCCGGCCGACTTGCGCAATATCAAGCGCGAGCTGTTGCCGCAACTCTGCCAAGAATTGCGCGAGGAAATCATCCGCACCACCAGCCGCAACGGCGGCCACTTGGGCTCCAGCTTGGGCGCAGTGGAAATCATTACCGCGCTGCATTATGTGTTTAACACGCCCAAAGACAAGCTGGTCTTTGACACCGGGCACCAAGCCTATGCACACAAATTGCTGACCGGACGGCAGGGAAAGTTCAGCACCATTCGCCAAAAGGGCGGGCTGAGTGGCTTTCCCAAACGCAGCGAAAGCAAGTATGACGATTTTGGGGTGGGACATGCCAGCACGGCTTTGTCGGCGGCGCTGGGCATGGCCATTGCGCGCGACCAAAAGAAAAGCAACAGCAAGGTCATCGCCTTGGTGGCCGACGGCGCGCTAACGGGCGGCATGGCCTATGAAGCCATGCAAAACGCCGGGCTGCTGGCCACGGACATGCTGGTCATCTTAAACGATAACCAAATGTTCATCTCCAAGCGCGTAGGCGCGTTGGGCCAATTTTTGACCAAACTGCTGACCAAAAAATACGTGCAACTGGCCGAGGAAAAAGCCACCAACTTCTTAAAACGCTTTGACGAACTGGGCAACAATGCCGCCAAGCTGGCCAAAAAGGCCCGCTCTATTTTGTTCCCGGGTACGATTTTTGAAGAAATGGGCTTTCGCTATTTCGGCCCCGTCAACGGCAATGACATTGACGCCATGATTGACGTGCTGGAAAGCGTAAAAGACGTCAAAGGCCCGGTGCTGCTGCACGTGGTCACCAAAAAAGGCAAGGGCTATCCCCCCGCCGAGGAAAAACCGACCAAATTCCACGGTATCGGCATTTTTGACGCCGACACGGGCGACACCATTGGCCAAAGCGACCGCATTACCTTTACCAAGGCCTTTTCCGACGCCATGGTCAAGCTGGCGCAGGCGGACAAAAAAATCAACGCCATTACCGCCGCCATGCCCGAAGGAACCGGGTTGGCCGCCTTCCGCGAGAAATTCCCCCAACGCTTTTTTGACGTAGGCATCGCTGAAGAGCACGCAGCCACTTTTGCCGCAGGCTTGGCCGCCGAAGGATTAAAACCCGTGGTGGCGGTATATTCGTCCTTTGCGCAGCGCTGCTATGACCAAATCGTGCATGACATTGCTTTGCAAAATCTGCCCGTGGTCTTTGCCTTGGACCGCGCCGGACTGGTGGGCGAAGACGGCCCCACGCACCACGGCATGTTTGATTTGAGCTTTTTGCGCAGCACCCCCAACTTGGTGCTGGCCGCACCCGCCGATGAGAACGAACTGGGGCACCTGCTCAAAACGGGCTTAGACAGCGGCAAGCCGTTTGTCCTGCGCTATCCGCGCGGAGCCGGGTTCAACGTGCCGGTGGACCCAGAGCTCAAAGACCTGCCCATCGGCAAAGGCGTTTGGATGAAGAAAGGAAAAGATTTGACCTTGGTGGCCATTGGCAACCGGGTCTACCCCGCCTTGGAAACGGCTAAGCTGCTAGAAAAGAAAGGCCTGCGCGCCGGGGTCATCAATGCGCGCTTTGTCAAACCCTTAGACACTGCTATTTTAGACGAAGCCTTGAAACATTCCCCCCGCATCGTCACCTTAGAGGACAACAGCCTCTGCGGCGGCTTTGGCAGCGCGGTGGCGGAATATTTGACCGGGCAAGACCGGGCGTTTAAACTGTTGCGCCTGGGGCTGCCGGATGAATTTGTGGAGCACGGCAAAGTGGCTCAGCTGCAGGAGCAGCTGGGGCTGACGCCGGAGCAAATGGCTGAAAAAATACTTCTGTGGAGCAAATAACCCCATGAAAAAAACCGCTAAAAAACAAACTGTAGCCAGCATTGAGCACGAAAGTTCCTACATTCGCGCTTATGAAGATATTGACTTGTTAAACCGCCCGGTCATGCGCCCGGTGCGCATTGAGCTGGAAGTGCTCAAACCGGAGCTGTACCTGCAAGCGCTCAATATCACCCAAAGCATTGTGTGCTTTGGCAGCGCGCGCGTCCAACCGGAAAAAGAAGCCAAGGCCAAAGTGGCCCAAGCCAAAAAGAATTTAGCCAAAAACCCCAAGAGCAAAGCCCTGCAAGAACGCTTGAGCGAGGCCGAGGGGCTGCTGTCTTTGGCCAAATATTACGAGGTCGGCCGGGAGCTGGCCAAGCTGGTGGTGAAAAAAGGCAAAAACCGCTTTGCCGTGGTGACCGGCGGCGGCCCGGGGCTGATGGAAGCGGCCAACCGCGGCGCCTTTGAAAACGGCGGCAAAAGCGTAGGTTTTAACGTCACGCTGCCGCACGAACAGCACCCCAATCCGTACATCAGCAAAAATTTGGCGTTTCTGTTTCATTACTTTGCCATCCGCAAGCTGCACCTGGTAATGCGCTCGCGCGCGTTTGTGGTGCTGCCGGGCGGTTATGGCACGTTTGATGAACTGTTTGAAATTTTGACGCTGATTAAGACGGGCAAAAAAGAGGAAATTCCCGTCATCTTGGTAGGCCGGGAATTTTGGAACTCCGTGGTCAATTTCAAAGCGCTGGCTTCCTACGGCGTAATTGACAACGACGAAGCCCGCACCTGCCACATTGTAGATACCGCCCAAGAGGCGTGGGACATCATCGCCAAGTTCTACAAAATTAAATAAAGCGGATGTATAAGCGACACCCCCGGAAAATTTTTTCCGGGGGTGTTTTTATGAGAGCTTATCCGCAACAACACATTCCATCACTGGGCCAGCTCCTACTTAAAAAGTAGGTGCATTCATATAAGTTAAATCGGCGTCCGGAAGACGAGCACTTTTTATCGTCTCACACAAGGCTTTCCATTTATTTGATGAATAAAGACATTCTGAATATCCATCTGCATATAACATCAAGCTTGAGGTGCTTTTTTTGTCGGAAATATACACATACGGGGAATGATTGGCGCTCCATGAATAAGTAACACCAAATTTATTTCCAACATTGTCATTGTAATCTGACTCGGCCGGATAAATATTTCCAATGACGGCATTTTTCCCCGTAAAATACACCACATCTCCCGGAGTTTCTGTCAGTTTATATTCTTCAAGGGCGGTGTCATATGTTTTCAAAGCAATAAGCAACTGCGCTGCTTCTGATTTTCCAACAGCCTTTTGGTATTGCGGCAGTGCCACGGCGGAGAGTATACCAATAATAAGAACAACGACAAGAAGTTCAATGAGTGTGAAGCCGCCTACATATCTTCTCCTTGCGTCATTCCCGAAAGTCGTAATCGGGAATCTTGTCGTGTTTTTAAGAGGCTGAGATCCCCGATAGAAACATTCGGGGATGACGACATTAAATAACCGGCCTAAACGGCCCGTAGAACGATTTTTCATAGTGGGGTTCCTTTTTTGATAAATTTTGTCTATACGCAAAATTTATCAAAAAAAAAACATTGTGCAAGTGTTTTAGAAAGGGTTGCCAACTTCTACGACGACAAAACAAAAATAAACGGCAAAGACAATACAGCAAGGCTGTTATAAAAATAATGTCATTCCCGAAAGTAGTAGTCGGGAATCTTCC
>CAVHDF010000020.1:0-25063 GCA_963634865.1 Eggerthellaceae bacterium | reverse complement strand
AAATTTATCAAAAAAAAAACATTGTGCAAGCTTTTTAGAAAGGGTTGCCAACTTCCACGACGACAAAACAAAAGTAAACGGCAAAGCCGCTCCCCGGCCGCCACGCAATATATGATAAAATAAGAATATGATTTCCCCCTTTCACATTCTAAAGAAAGACCCCCAAACCAAAGCACGCACGGGCATTTTGTACACCAAACACGGCCCCGTGCAAACCCCGGTTTTTATGCCGGTGGCCACGCAGGCCAGCGTCAAGGCGTTAACCTCGGCCGACTTGCGCGAAGTACACGCCCAGTGTCTGCTCTCTAACACCTATCATTTGTATTTGCGCCCCGGCACCCAAACGCTCAAACAGTTGGGCGGGCTGCACAAATTTATGAAATGGGACGGCAGCATTCTGACCGATTCGGGCGGGTTTCAGGTATACAGTCTGTCGCAATTTCGCAAAATCAGCGAAGAGGGCGTGTTGTTCCGCTCCCACCATGACGGCAGCAAGCACCTCTTCACACCGGAAAACGTGATTCAATTTGAAAGTGAAATTGGCTCGGACATTTGGACGATGCTGGACGTGTGCATCCACGCCAAGGACCCGGCCAAGCACGACGCGCGCGTCGCGCTGGAACAAACCAAACGCTGGGCCGAGCGCGCCGCCAAGGCCTATCAAAAGACCGTCCCCGTACAGGACATTACCCGCACCGAAGACGGCTCTTACAGTGTGGGCAACTCGCTGCTGTTTGGCATTATCCAGGGGGCGATCTTCCCCGATTTGCGCAAAGAAGCGGCCCTGCATATGGCCTCTTTGCCTACGCACGGCTATTGCATTGGCGGGTTGTCTTTGGGCGAAACGGCCGAACAGATGAACGAGTCTGTCCTGGCCGTAACCGATAACTTGCCCGAAAGCAAACCCCGTTATTTTATGGGGCTGGGCACCCCGGTGGAAATTTTAAACTGCGTGGAGCGCGGCGTAGACATGTTTGACTGCGTGTGGCCCACGCGCGTAGCCCGCAACGGCATGGTGATGACGGACGAAGGACGCCTCAACATCAAAAACGCCTGCTTCCGCTTGGACGAACGCCCCTTGGACGAGCATTGCGATTGCTTCGCTTGCCGCAATTACACCCGGGCGTATTTAAGCCATCTGTTCCGCAGCGGAGAGCTGACCAGCCACCGTTTGCTGTCCATGCACAATATCCGTTTCCTCACCCGCACCATGGAGCGGGTCCGTGCCGCCATTACTGAGGGCACCTTCAAAAGCTTCAAAGAAGACTTCATTCAAAAATACCAATAACCGCACCCCCGGCCGCAAACCGGGGGTTCTTTTTTCCGCAACCGCCGCAAGGCGGCGGAAATAATATGCTAAAATCTAAGTATATGCTATTACCTCGTATCTTAACCGCCATTATTGGCATTCCCGTTGTGCTCGCCGCTATCCACTTTGGCGGTCTGGTGTATATGGCCTTTACGGCCTGCATCATTTGCTTGTGTCTGTATGAATACGGCTTGGTTTTGCGCGCAGGCAAAAAGCCTGTGCACTTGTTTTCCTTGGTGTTTTTTGGGTTACTCATGGCCGCGGTGGCCATTTTGGGCCGGGGCACCTTGCCCGCGTTGGAATTGCCCGATAACCTTTATCCCTTTGCCGTCAGCGTGGTGATCTTCGGGGTGTTGTTTGTAGAAGTGCTCACGCCGCGCCGCAGCTGGGACCGCACCGCCAATACGTTCATCGGCGTATTTTTGATTCCGTGGTCCTTGGCCCATTTAATTAACATCCGCGACATTGCCCAATACGGCGAATACCTCACGCTGTTTATGATTATTACCGTGTGGATTTGCGACACGGGCGCTTACTTTACGGGCCGCTTTTTGGGCCGACACAAATTAAACAAAGAAGTCAGCCCTAAAAAAACCTGGGAAGGGGCCGTGGGCGGCACGCTACTGGCCGTGGGCGGGGCATTGCTTATGCGGCATTTGTTCTTGCCGACTTTCTTGAGCGTGCACGCGGCCGTGTGGCTGGGGCTGCTGGTGGCCGTGGTGGGGCAGGTGTCTGACTTGTCCGAATCGCTCATCAAACGCAGCACCGGGGTGAAAGATTCCTCCAATTTGCTGCCGGGGCACGGCGGGTTCTTGGACCGTTTTGATTCCTACCTGTTGCTGGCGCCTATTTTTTACTACGTAGTGATTTACATCATCCAATGAAAAATATCATCGTACTGGGTTCTACGGGTTCTATCGGCACCTCTACGCTGGACGTAGTGGCGCGCTTGGGGGCGCCGTACCGCATTTTGGCCTTGAGCGCCAACCGCAACACGGAGCTGTTTTTAAAGCAAGTGCACCAATTCAAGCCGCGCTTCGCCGCCGTGTTGGACCCGGCCAGCTACGAAATATTAAAACCGCAGATGCCCAAGGGCACCCAGTTGCTCCCCCCGGAAATGGAAAGCCTGACCTTTTTGGCCTCGCTTCCCTCGGCCCATTTGGTGGTCAACGGGTTGGTGGGCGCGGTAGGCTTTCAACCGCTGGTGGCCGCTATCAAGGCGGGCAAGACCATTGCTTTGGCCAACAAAGAGCCCATGGTCATGGCCGGGCAAACCGTGATGCAAGAGTGCCAACGTTGGAACGCCACCATCATCCCGGTGGACAGTGAACCGTCGGCCATTTTCCAGTGTATGGAAGGCACCGACGCCCACAGCTACCACCGCACCCATGAATCCATTTCCCGCGTCTTCTTGACGGCCTCGGGCGGGCCCTTTGCCCGGCGCAAAAACGCCCTGTCCACCGTCACCCCGGCCGAAGCGTTGAACCACCCCCGGTGGAAAATGGGTAAAAAAATTACCATTGACTCGGCCACCTTGATGAACAAGGGGTTTGAAGCCATAGAGATTATGAATTTGTTTCATCTGCCCCAAGAAAAGGTGCAGATTGTCATTCATCCCCAGTCGCTCATCCACTCCGCGGTGGAATACGTAGACGGCGCCATTTTGGCCGAAATGAGCGAGCCGGATATGCGTATCCCCATTCAATACGCCGTCACTTATCCCAAGCGGATGCCCAGCCCGGTGCAGCCGTTGAACTTGTTTCAAGCGCAAAAGCTGGAATTTTTTGAGCCGGATTTTGAGCGCTTCCCATGCTTGGAGCTGGCCCTGACCGCCCAGGCCAAGGGAGGTATCTTCCCGGCGGTGCTCAGCGCGGCTGACGAAGTGGCGGTAGACGCGTTTTTAAAGGAACAGATCAAGTTTACCGATATTCCCAAACTGATTTACAGCGTGCTCAAGCAAACCCTCAGCCGCCCGGGCCGCGTGACCTTGCACCAAGCGGCCGAGGCCGACGCCTGGGGCCGCGAACAGGCCCGCGTGCACTTGGCGGAAAAGAGATACAAAAAAGTTATTTTATAGGAGATTTATGCTGCTCTCTATCGTCGCCGTTATCATTGTGTTAAGCCCCATTGTCATCGTGCATGAATTTGGGCACTTTATCGCCTGCCGCTTGACGGGAATTGGCGTAAAGGAATTTTCTTTTGGCTTTGGCAAAATCCTTTGGCATAAGAAATCGGCCAAAGGGACCGATTTCCAGCTGCGCGCCATTCCCTTTGGCGGCTTTGTGGAGCCCAAGGGCCAAATGTTTGTGGATGACGACGCCAAAGAGCCCCCGCAAGCCGATGAATTTGCCGCTAAAAAATGGTACGCCAAGTTTTTTATGGTGGTCAACGGCGCCCTGTTTAACTACCTGCTGGCGGCGGTGATTTTTTCCGTTTTGATTTACATCAAAGGCATGCCGCAAACGGACCCCGTCCGCTTGGCCCCCGTTGTGGGAGAAGCCGTGCAAGGCTACCCCGCCCAAAAGGCCGGGCTGCAAGCCGGAGATACCATTACCACGGTGGACGGCACCCCCGTGGCCAACTGGAAAGAATTGACCGAGGCCTTGCAAAAGCGCCAGGGAGATTTGAAACTGACCGTCTTGCGCGACGGGCAAACACTGCCATTGACGGCCGCCGCGGCGGATTTTTCCAACGACAAACCCACCCTCTTGGGCGTAGCAGTACAGGCTCAATTTCAACCCGTCAGCCCGTGGGCCGCAGCCGGCTTGGGCGTATACCAATGCTGGTACTGGACGAAATTTTCATTGCAATCGCTGTGGCAAAGCGTCACGCATAAAAAAGCACCGGATTTGGCCGGGCCGATTGGCATTGTGAACATCATTCATAAATCGGTGCACCGCGGCCTGCTGGATTTTGTATTTTTAATTGCCATGCTGTCTTTGGCGGTGGGAATGTTCAACCTTTTCCCCATCCCCATTTTAGACGGTGGCTACGCGCTGGTGTATCTTTGGGAAGGATTAACGGGCAAACTCCCCTCCACCAAGGCCATCCTGCGCGCGGCCAATGTGGGCTTTTATATTTTGATGATTTTGGTGCTTTACGCCTCATACGCAGACATTAAGCGCATATTCTTTAAACCCAAAGCCGCCGCGGTGCAAACCCAGGCGGACGCGCCGGAGGCTGCCGCCCCCGCGCAGGAAGGAAAATAATGTACAAAACCCGAGAAGTAAAAGTAGGACCGTACACCCTCGGCACCGGGCACCCCGTGCGCGTGCAGAGCATGTGCAATACCGACACGCGCAACCCGCAAGCCACCGCCGCGCAAATTTGCGCGCTGGAAAACGCCGGCTGCGAAATCAACCGCGTGGCCGTGCCGGATATGCAGGCCGCCTTGGCCCTGGGCGAAATTAAAAAACGCATTCACAGCCCGCTAGTGGCCGACATTCACTTTGATTATAAACTGGCCTTAGAGGCTGTCAAACAAGGCGTAGACAAAGTACGCATTAACCCCGGCAACATCGGCGCGATCGCCAACACCAAAGAAGTGGTCAAAGCCTGTTTAGACCACGGGGTGGCCATCCGCATCGGGGTCAATGCCGGCTCGGTCAAATACCTCAAAAGCGTGGCCGGACAGGTGGACTTGTCCGACGACAAATGGGCCGAGGTCATGGGGCAAGAGGCCCTGGAACAAGCCAATATTTTGGAGCAATTAAATTTTAAAAATGTGGTGGTGTCTCTCAAGTCCGAC
This sequence comes from Eggerthellaceae bacterium, assembly GCA_963634865.1. Lineage (GTDB taxonomy): Bacteria > Elusimicrobiota > Elusimicrobia > Elusimicrobiales > Elusimicrobiaceae > Avelusimicrobium. The sequence continues at coordinate 20,006 of CAVHDF010000020.1, read as the reverse complement.
GATTTTGCGCGCACCCTGAAGGCCAATGAACTTTTTGCCAGCCAAAGCGACATTCCGCTGCACATCGGGCTGACCGAAGCGGGCAGCTTTTTAAGCGGCACGGTCAAAAGCGCCATTGCCTTAGGCACCCTGCTGCAAAAAGGCATTGGGGCCACCATTCGGGTGTCTTTAACCGAAGACCCGGCCCTGCAAGTGCGCACCGCCTACGAAATTTTAAAAGCGCTGCACCTGCGCCAATACGGCCCGAATTTGATTTCTTGCCCGACCTGCGGCCGCACCCAAGTGGACGTGGCGGGCACGGTCAAAGAGTTGGAAAAACGCATTTATTCCGACAAAGAGCTGCTGCGGCTGTCCACCGGGCTTAAAATTGCCGTCATGGGTTGCGCCGTCAACGGCCCCGGCGAAGCGCGCGACGCGGCCTTTGGCATTGCCGGCGGACGCGGGGAAGGGCTTTACTTTGAAAAGGGCCAAACCCTGTTTAAATTGCCCCAAGAAAAATGGGTGGATTTTTTAATTGAAAAAATCCGCGAATTTGGAAAACAATCTCATACAGAAGGAAAATAAAAATGAAACTCTCCCAATATTACGTACCTACTTTAAAAGAGGCGCCCAAAGACGCCGACAATCTCTCCGCGCAGTTGATGATTCGCGCCGGGCTCATCCGCAAGCTGGGCAGCGGGCTGTATGAATGGTTACCGCTGGGGTTGCGCGTGCTCAAAAAGGTGGAAAACATCGTGCGCGAAGAAATGGACCGCGCCGGCGCCCACGAAATTTGGATGCCCATTATCCAGCCCAAAGAGCTGTGGGAAGAAAGCGGCCGCTGGGCGCACTTTGGCGACCAGTTGCTCAAATTAGAGGACCGCAAAGGCGCGGGATTCTGCGTTTCCCCCACCGCCGAAGAAGAAGTGACCGACCTCATCCGCAAGGACGTTTCTTCCTACAAGCAACTGCCGGTGTGCTTGTATCAATTCGCCACCAAATTTCGCGACGAAATCCGCCCGCGTTTTGGCGTAATGCGCGCACGTGAATTTTACATGAAAGACGCTTATTCCTTCGCCGCTACGGACGAGCAAGCCAATGATTGGTACAAACGCATGTATGACGCATATACACGCATTTTTACGCGCTGCGGCTTTCAGTTCCGCGCGGTAGAGGCCGACACGGGCTCCATCGGCGGCAGCTTCTCCAACGAATTTATGGTGTTGGCCCAAAACGGCGAGGATTTATTGGCCGTTTGCCCAGCTTGCTCTTACGCCGCCAATACCGAAAAGGCCGAAATCAAGGCCCCGCAATATACGATCAATCCGGCCGATTTCCAACCTATGGAAAAACGCCCCACGCCCAAAGCCTATACGGTGGAGGACGTGGCTAAATTATTAAACGTAGGCACGGACAAGCTCATTAAATTGTTGGTTTTTACCGCCGACGGCGAACCGGTGGTGGCCTTGGTCCGCGGCGACCACGAGCTCAACGAGCCCAAACTGCGCACGCTGCTCAAATGCGCCGAGCTGGAAAAAGCCAGCGAGGAAGTCTACACGCAAGTGACCGGCTCTCCGGTGGGCTTTGCCGGACCGCAGGGACTTAAAGAGCGCAACCCGAAAATTAAAATTTTTGCCGATAACTACGTCAAGGGCGTGGTCAACGGCGTGGCCGGGGGCAATGAAGTGGACGTGCATGTCATCAACGTCAACCCCTCGCGCGACATTACCGTAGATGCCTATTGCGACCTCAAGGTGGCCACTGAGGGTGACCGCTGCGCCAAATGCGGCGAAAAATTTACCTTTACCCGCGGCATTGAAGTGGGGCATGTGTTCAAATTGGGCAACAAATATTCCAGCGCCATGAAGGCGGAATTCTTGGATGAAAAACAAACCGCCAATCCATTCATCATGGGCTGCTACGGCATTGGCATCAGCCGTGTGGTGGCTGCCGCCATTGAGCAAAGCCACGACGAGCACGGTATCATTTGGCCCGCGCCCATTGCTCCGTTTGACGTGGCCTTGGTGGCCATTGATTATGACACCAACCCCGAGGTCAAAAAAGCCGCCGATGAAATGACGGCCAAACTGGAAGCGGCCGGCTTGTCCGTGCTGTTGGACGAGCGCGACGAACGCCCGGGCGTGAAGTTTAAAGACGCTGATTTAATGGGCCTGCCGCACCGCGTGGTCATCAGCAGCCGCACGGTAAAAGACGGGCAATTTGAGTACAAAAAGCGCTCAGAAAAGGACGCCGTGCGTAAAGACTTGGCGCAAGCCGACGCCTTTATTGCCGAGTTGAAAAAATAAAGGTTTAAACTTACATAAAAATCCCCCGGTTTGCACCCGGGGGATTTTTATATACCCATTTTACCAGTTACTCTCGTCCACTACACTAAAATCACTTAGGCCTTTGCAAATTTTAAGTCCTTGCTTGGTATGAGCCCGGCAGGTCCTAGCCATTTGCTGTGTAGCACCAGCACAAGTGGTACCCAAAACCAAGGTATACTCCCCATTGCCATCTGCGTTAGGACAAGACGGGTTCTTCATACGGGTAGCATAAACCTGTGTATTATCTTCTGAAATAACATAAGAAAAATTTTTCGTGGTGTACTCCATGTAATCGTCGCACCACGACCCGCCGGTAAACTCTATTGGGTACGGTTCGCCATATTCAATCAGCGTCCCTTCCATACAGGCCAGGTTGACCATTTGTTGTGCATTTTTAAGCTGAACTAAAGCCTCAGCGGCACGGCTTTTTTCCACTGCGGCCGTATACTGCGGCAGCGCAATAGAAGAGAGAATGCCGATGATGAGAACAACGACCAACAATTCAATCAGCGTAAAGCCGCCTAAACGGCCCATAGAGAGATTTTTCATAATAGGGTTCCTTTCTTGCTAAATTTTGCTTCTATACAAATTTTAGCAAAAAAAAAACATTGTGCACCCCCTTTAAATTCCCCAGGGCAAAAAACAACAAACAAACGACAAAACGGTAAATTTTTTGTACAATATATGTACCGATTTTTTGCTGGCAACAGAAGGTGGTGAAAAAGTAATGGTTTTTGTGAAAGTTAGAGACGCTGAACACCTGGAAGAAGCGTTGAAACGCTTCAAACGCGAATGCGAAAAGAACGGCATTCTCAAGGAAATCAAACGCCGCGAGACCTACATGCCGCCCAGCGTGAAGCGCAAAATCAAATCGCAAGAGGCGCAACGCCGCGCCCGCCGCACCAAACGTCGGCGCTATTAATACAAGCTGTTTTTGAGGCAATAGTCCAAGGGGAACCGAGGGCTATTGCCTTATTTGGTCTACGCGCGCGGGCGCACAGGCGCGTACGGGGCCCCGACGGAAAAACAAGGTTTTTATGTTATCGCAACAACAAAACGTCATGGAGCAGATCAAGCAACGGGTGGACATTGTAGAGTTCATCCGGCAGTACTTGCCGCACCTGAAAAAGGCCGGCAAATACTGGAAAGCCTGCTGCCCGTTTCACAAAGAAAAAACCCCCTCGTTTACCGTCAACCCGGACAAAGGCTATTACTACTGCTTCGGCTGCCAAGAAGGCGGGGACGTCATCGCTTTCCTGCGCAAAATGGAGAACCTGACTTTCAACGAAGCCCTCAAGAAAATGGCCGACTTCGCCGGGGTGGAATACAACCCCATGGTCAAATTTTCCGCCGCGGAGCAACAGCGCTTGGCCGTGCGCAAAGCGCTGGAATACGCCAAAGGATTTTTCCACAAAAATTTAATGAGCCTGGGCGGAGAGCCGGCCCGCAACTACATCAAGGGCCGCGGCTTGACCAAAGAAACCGCCCAAAAATTTGAGCTGGGCTTTGCTAAAAACGACCCGCTGGGTTTCTGCCGGGCGGCCCAAGCGGCCGGGTATACGGCGCAGCAACTCAAGGACGCCGGATTGTGCGCCTTGACCTCATACGGCCCGCGTGATTATTTCCGCGGACGGTTGCTCTTTCCCATTCACAACCACCGGGGTGAAATGGTGGGCTTTGGCGGGCGCATTTTGGGCCAAGGCGAGCCGAAATACTTAAACTCCCCTGAGACGGTTTTGTTTAACAAAAGCCACGTGCTTTACGGCATTCAGTTCGCCGGGCCGGCCATACGCAAGGCCGGGCGCGCGGTGCTGCTGGAAGGGTACATGGACGTCATCGCCTGCCACCAAGCCGGGTTTGAGTACACGGTGGCGCCGCTGGGCACCAGCTTGGGCGTGGAGCATGCCAAATTGCTCAAACGCTATACCGATAACGTCATCGTCTTGTTTGACCCGGACGCCGCCGGCATTAAAGCTGCTTTGCGCGGGGCCTCTGTGCTCATAGAGCAAGGGCTGTTTGTTAAGGTGGCTTCTTTGTGCGACGGGCTGGATCCGGACGAATACATCGCCAAATACGGCAAAGAAAAATTTGAAGAAGTCTTAGACCGCGCACAAGACCTCATGGCTTTCCACACGCAGCTGCAGCTGGACCTGTATCCCCAACCCTTGGACGCACAGGCCAAAACGGCCATTGTGACCGAACTGGTGGACACACTGCTCAGGCAGCCCGACCCCATCGTCCGCCGGGAATGGGCCAAGTACATCGCTGAGCGTGTGGAGGTAGACGAAGCCTTGGTGCTGGGCCGGCTGCGCGGCAAGGAATACGCCGCCGCACGGGCCAAACAACGCTTTGGCAAGTTGCGCTTGCCCCAAGCCCAAGAAGAAGCCCCCAAAGCGGTGGAAACCTTCAACGCGGCCGAAGAAAATTTAACCGCGTGGCTGCTGCGCTACCCGCAGTATGCCGCGGGGTGCGAGGCGCTGGCGCAGCAATTTGACAGCCGGGCCTTGGGCGCCGTGCTGGAGGCCGTCTGCAAGGCTTATGCGGAAAATCCGGCCCCGGAGGGGTTTTTGGACCGGGTGCAGGCGTTGGCGCCCTCCCGCGGCAAATTAATGATCCGGCTGTCTATGACCGAGTTGCCGGAGGACTTTCAGCCGCAGCGCGATATAGAAGCCGTCAAAAAAGCCGTAGAAAAAGAAGTGCTGCAACGTCAGCTGGCGGACATCCGCCAACAGATTAAAACCGCGCCTGCCGGGCAAGTGCCGGCCGGGCTGCTTAAACAAATGACAGATTTGCAAAACAAATTAAAAAATTAGCGGAAAAGAGGTACACACATGGCAAATTCCGGAAATAAAGTTTTAAAAGAATTAGTGGAAGCGGGGAAAGAGAGCGGGATGCTCTCCTTGGATGAAATCAACCGGTCGCTGACGTCCAATTCCATGAGCGCCGAGGACATTGACGGCCTGATGGGCACCTTGGAAGACATGGGCATCCAAGTGGTGGATGACAAAAAATTTAAAGCCGCCGAACGGGAAGAAAAGGAATCCTATACCGAGGATTGGTCTTCCAACCCCGACATTTCCAACTCTATCCGCATGTACCTCTCTGAAATGGGCCGCGTGCCGCTGCTCACGCGCGACGAAGAAGTCACCCTGGCGCGCAACATCCGCGAACGCGAAAAAGAGCTGCGCAAATTGGTGTTGGAGTCGCCCATTACCATGCGCGAAATCTGCAACTGGGAAGAATTGGTGGACCAAGAAGAAATGACCACCAAAGAGCTGATGCCCCGCGGCAAACGCACCACGCGCGAGCTCAACAACATGCGCAAAAAACTCAAAGAAGCGGCGCAGTTCATCGGTAAGCGTGAGCAGGAAATCACCAAGCTGATGAAAGAGCTGCGTGAGGACAATTTGACCGATAAAAAGCGCAACCGCAACATTGAGCTGCTGGAAGAAAAACAAAAAGAAGTGGTGGCGCGCATCATCAAGCTGAATTTGAACCAAAACAAAATCAAACGCTTGACCAACAAAATCAAAAACTTGGCCGACCGCCTCAACGAAACCCGCAATGACTTGGCGCGTTTTGACGAATATTTCGGTCCATACGCCAGCGTCAAAAAATTGGTGACCGCGTTTGAAAATAAAAAGATTTCGGAAAAAGAATTTAAAAAGAAAACCAAATTCACCTTGGAAGAGCTGCAACGCGCGCTGACCAATATTGAGAGCGTGCGCGCCCGCCACGAACGCATGGTGGAAGCGCTGCCCATGACGGAAAAGGAATTTTTGGCCTTCAATGACCGCATCGTATTCTTTGAAGATATGATTTTGCAGGACAAATTAAAACTCATCAAAGCCAACTTGCGCTTGGTGGTGTCCATCGCCAAAAAGCACGTCAATTCCAATTTGGAACTTTCCGACCTCATCCAAGAGGGCGGTTTGGGCTTGATGAAAGCCGTGGAAAAATTTGAATACAAACGCGGGTTTAAATTCTCCACCTATGCCACGTGGTGGATTCGCCAGAGCATCAACCGCGCCATTGCCGACCAAGCCAACACCATCCGCATCCCGGTGCACATGAAAGAGTTGGTGTCCAAATTGACCAAAGTCACCAACAAATTCCGCCAAGAGCACGGGCGCGAGCCGACGCTGGAAGATTATTCCAAAACGTTGCGCCTGTCGGTGGAAAAGGTGAAAAGCGTGCTGAAAATTATGCAGGACCCCATCTCTCTGTCCACCCCGATTGGTGAGGATGAGGACTCTAACTTGGAAGACTTTATTGAAGATAAAAACGGGCCCAACCCGACCACCTCGGCCGTGGACTTCTTGCGCAAACAAGAAGTGGCCGACGTGTTGGCCACCCTGTCGGAGCGCGAGGCGAAAATCATCAGCTTGCGCTTTGGCATAGACTCGGGTTACCCGCGCACGCTGGAAGAAGTGGGCAAAATGTTCAACGTAACGCGCGAGCGCGTACGGCAGATAGAGGCCAAGGCCATCCGCAAACTGCGCCACCCCAGCCGCACCAAAATGCTCAAAGATTACCAAGAGTAAAATACCAAAGAGCCCCGGGGTTTAACCCCGGGGCTCTTTTTAGCACTGCAAAATTTTCTTCCTATTTTTTGTTTTGGGTTTTTTCAAACATACCGCGTAAAAATTCTTCCACCAGCGGCTTGGCGCCCAACCCCACGGCAATGGCAAAAGCCAACCCAAACGACGCCAGCAGCACCACCGCCACCGAGCGGACCAAATGGCTGGCCAAGCCCAAATTTTCTATAGCGACCAGCGCACAGAAAAAGACGACAAATCCATACACCACCCGCGCGAGCAGCACGCCGCCCTTCAAGTTATTGGCCTTGGCGGAGTTTTCCATAATATTGCCGAGCAATTTGCCCAGCAACAACCCGGCAAACAAAATAAGCACCGATACAAACAACGTGGGGATAAACTCCAAAAAGCGGGTAAACAAATCCCGGATGATAGCCAAATGCAGCACATCGGCCGCCAACACCACCGCATAAAAAATTACCGCCCAAGCCAACACAAAAGAAATAATATACGTCGGTGATTTGCCCAGCCCAAAACGCACGCACAACTCGTTAACGCCCAGCTTGGAAGTCTTGCCGTCAAAATCCATTTTACCCAGCCACTTTTTGACAAAGGACCCCACAAAGCGCGACACATACAACCCTATTACCAAAATCAACACCGCCACCAACAAAGCCGCCAGCACGCGCCCCGTTTGGGCGGCCAGCGTCATAAAATGCGCACTGATGTGCGTAGAAATCGTCTCTAAAGTCATAATGCCTCCTTTTTTTCATTGTAGCAAAAATTAAATTGCTAAAATAGATACATGAGCTCCGTTGATCACCTCAAGGGCATCGGCCCGGCCAAAGCCAAACTGTTTGAACGGTTGGGAATTTCCTCCGTGGCGGACTTGCTGCACTATTATCCGCGCACATACCAAGACCGGCGCGAAAACGCCGCCGCCGGCGAGCTCAATCCCCCTTCTTTGACGGTATTTAAAGGCAAGGTGCTGCGCACCCAGCTCATCCCGGCGCGGTCCGTGCTGATTTTTAAAGCGTTTTTGGCTGATGAAAAAAATAATCAAATAGAGTGCACTTGGTTTAAAAAACGCTCCTTCCGCGCGTTTCGCTTTGACCCGTTTGCTCCGATTAAAAAAGATTTCAAAACCAATGCGCAGGTGTGGGTCATCGGCCGCAAAGAAAACCGCAACAACTTTTTTGACAATAAAATCACAGTGGAAGAATATTACCCCGTTGCCGCGCCGGACAGTGCGTGGCACACCGGACGCATTACCCCCATTTACGCGCTGACCGAAGGACTGACCAACAAACAGTTCCGCCAGTTTATGCAAGAGGCCCTGCACGAGGCCGAGGCCGCCGGTGAGCCGGACATTTTGCCGCCGGCTTTGTCTGAAAAGCGCAAATTTTTGGGCAGCGCCCAAGCCCTGCGCGCGGTGCATTTCCCTAACAGTTTGGCCGAACTGGAAAACGCCCGGGCGCGGCTGGCGTATGAAGAATTTTTGCTATTGGCTACGGCGTGGGGCGTCAAACGCACGCAAACCAAAACCGTGGCCAAGGGCTATACCTACGAAGTAAAAAAACACCTGCTGACCCCGTTTCGGCAAAATTTGGGTTTTGAATTTACCAACAGCCAAAAGAAAGTCATCAATGAAATTTTTGCCGATTTGCAATCCCCGCTGCCGATGAACCGCCTGCTGCAGGGTGATGTGGGCTCAGGCAAAACGCTGGTGGCCTTGTCAGCCATGCTGCTCGCGGCCGAAAACGGCTATCAAAGCGCCATCATGGCCCCGACGGAAATTTTAGCAGAACAACATTATTTGACCTTTCAAAAAATTTTAAAGAAACTCAAAGTGCCCGTAGCGGTGCTGACGTCCAGCACCAAAACGCCCGAACGCAGAAAAATTTTAGCCGCGCTGGCGGACGGGTCGCTCAGCGTGGTGGTGGGTACGCACGCGCTGCTGCAAGAGGACGTACAATTTAAAAATTTAAAACTGGCGGTCATTGATGAGCAGCACCGTTTCGGGGTACGCCAGCGCGGTTTGCTCAAAGAAAAAACTGCCAAGCTGGACCTGCTGACCATGACGGCCACGCCTATTCCGCGCACCTTGGCGCTGGCTTTTTATGGGGATTTGGCGGTGTCTACGCTGACGGAGCTGCCCCCCGGCCGCCGCCCCATCGCCACCCAACAGGCCGACGAATACCAGGCCAACCACATCGTGGCGCAAGAGGTACAAAAGGGCCGCCAGGCCTATATCGTTTATCCGCTGATTGAAGAGAGCGAAAATATTTCCGCCAAAGCTGTCAGTGAAGAATTTGAAAAATTAAAAAAGATTTTCCCACAGTTTAAACTGGCCATGCTGCACGGGCAAATGAGCCGCACCGAAAAAGAAAGCGTGATGAAAGATTTTGCCGCGCACAAGACCGATATTTTGGTGGCCACCCCCGTCATAGAAGTGGGCATAGACGTGCCTAACGCCACCGTTATGGTCATCCAAAATGCCGAGCGCTTTGGCCTGGCCAGCTTGCACCAGTTGCGCGGGCGCGTTGGACGTGGACAATATGACAGCCAATGTATTTTGGTAGCCCAACACAAAGGCAGCGTGGCGCGCGAACGGCTGCGCATTATTTGCGACAGCTGCGACGGTTTTAAAATCGGCGAGCGGGACATGCAACTGCGCGGTCCGGGCGAGATTTTAGGCACGCGCCAAAGCGGCGAGTTGGAATTTAAAGCCGGGGATTTTTTTAAGGACCGCAATATTTTGCAATGGGCTTTGGACGACCGAGACGAACTGCTGCGCGACGACCCGCTCCTGCAAAAACCCGAACACGCCGCCTTTAAGGCGCGCCTGCAAGAGCTGTATCAAAAAAACTGGCACCTGATTGATTTAAGCTAAATCAATATTTGTAATAAAGCCATTTACCGTCTAAAGAGGGAGAAGAGTCCCCCGTCTCCAGCACGCAAATCCGCTGAGTTTTTTCGTTATTGTTCTCCGCCACGCATGCGCGAAAAGCAGGGCGAACATAAATCTCCGGCACATCCGAAAAATCACTGCGGCATATCACCACTCCTAAGGCATAATCGCGCAAGGTACAATGGAAATTTTTCCCCTGAGTGACATGATAATTGCCGGTATCGTTTGTATCATGCTGCGCAGAAGCCTTTCCAACAGAAATGTCCAAATCACGCCAATCGGTGGGATATTCGCCGTTGGCTATATAATAGCGCTCCACAGCCTGATACAAGGCGCTCCCCACAACAACCAATTGCTGATAACGGCTGCGCGCCACCGCTCTTTGATATTGTGGCAGGGCAATGGCCGAGAGAATGCCAATGATGAGGACGACGACAAGGAGTTCAATCAATGTGAAACCGCGCAAATATCCTCTCGCTACGTCATTCCCGAAGGAGTGGCGGCCCGCAGGGTTCGGGAATCTCGTCGTGTTTTTAAGAGACTGAGCTCCCCGAGCGTTGCACGCCGCAACCCCGGGGATGACGACATTAAATAGACGGCTTAAACGGCCTGTAGAGAAGTTTTTCATAGTAGGGCTCCTTTTTTGATAAATTTCGCTTATAAGCAAAATTTATCAAAAAAAAAACATTGTGCAAGTGTTTTAAATTGTGTTGCCAACTTCTACGACGACAAAACAAAAATAAACAGCAAAAACTATAAGGCTAAGGCTGTTTTAAAAATTAGGGTCATGCTGAGGTGCTACTGCTCAGCATCTTCCATTTTCCCTGTTGTTTATTTAATAAAGGCAACGACCACTACTAGAAAAATGGAAGATCCTGAACTACAACTTTTCAGGATGACCTTATTTTATTTTACGACGGAAAGGCAAAAACAATAAGGTTGAGATTCCCGATTACAACCTTCGGGAATGACGGCATGGATGAAACGGCAAGGTCGTTATAAAAATCAGGGTCATGCTGAGGTGTCTCTGCTCAGCATCTTCCATTTTCCCTGTTGTTTATTTAATAAAGGCAACGACCACTACTAGAAAAATGGAAGATCCTGAACTACAACCTTTCAGGATGACCCCTTTTTGCATAACGACAAAAAGACGAACAGTAATAAGGCTGAGATTCCCGATTACGACCCTCGGGAATGACGGCATGGACGCAACAATAAAGTCGTTACAAAACTAAGTGTCATCCCCGAGTGTTTCTATCGGGGATCTCAACCACTTTCGCCGTTATGCCGTTCGCCGTTCACACAGCGGCCATCGGAGCGCCGATAAAAAATAAAATTTACAACAAAAATCCGCCTTTTGTTTGAGCCGCTATAAAGCGGCGAGTTAAAGGCGGACTAAGAAAATTTTATTTTTTATGCTCCGCAGGCCTGCGGGGCCTTTTGGTCCTTTTCTGCCCTGGAGAAAAGGACATCAACCCGCGGGGCCTTTTGGTCCTTTTCTGCCCTAGAGAAAAGGACATCAACCAGCGGGGCCTTTTGGTCCTTTTCTGCCCCAGAGAAAAGGACATCAATCCGCGGTGGCCTTTTGCCCCGACAAAGGCACAAAAAAATCCCCGGGGGTCAACTGCCATCCCCGGGGATTTCAAACTGTTTTCAACTAGGGCAGGAGAAGCTCCTTCTCTCCCTCAATGAGGAGATCCCCAGAGCCTACCAGCAACGCTGAACAATCATCACTGGAGTACTGGCAGCGCGCCTCATCCCAAGCAAAACCGTAAGTACAAACCCGATCTGTAGTACCGGCGGTCCTCTGACAGGAATCCCCACACTGGAAGTTAAACACCCAGCGTTTTGACTGGTTTTCGGTCTTTGAGCAGGCAGCACAGGCCTTCCCGGGGGTACAACCCAAATTCGCCCCGACTGAGTAGGCGGAATAAGGGTCGGAAACGCCCTGGCAGCTATTAGCGGCCACCCAAAAATCAGTACTAAAAGTCAAATAGCAATCTAAGAATGTCAAGCTGGAAGTGCTGGAACACCCCGAGGTTGCCAAATTTGACTCAAAGTGGGATGTAGCCGCCGTCTTGTGTGATGTCGGCCCCAAGCACCACTGTCCTTCATTTACACAGATGCAGGAAGAGGAGTCTAACTTTTGTCCTGTGGGGCAGGTTTTGGTGCACACGCAGGAACAAGTAGTTTTGTTCAGCGTAAAATTACTGCCGCAAAGCTTATTGCACTCTGGGGTGGTCGCTTTGCAAGCCGTAGCCAAGACCTGGTATTTATTGCCGTCGTCTGCCTTGCGCTCCACCCATTGCAAAGAGCAGTTGCCCGTAGAACCGGGGTTAGGAATGTCGTTGAGGCCTAACTCCAGCCCTTGAATGCTGTTGCCGTCATAAGAGGCCGCCGGAGAGCCCTCCACGCTGATTTGGTTAACCTTGAGCACATTAGCTTTCAGGCGCACCATATCCCCCTGCAGGGTGCCAACGGTGGAGACATAGCTGTTTCCTTCGCGGCCGAATTCCCCTTCGCCCCCTTTGGCTTTGAGGTTGGTAGTTTCAAACTGGGTGCCGGGCATGGCCACTTTGCCGCTGGGCAGGGCGTAGTCCAGCTGGTAGTTGCCCGCGTTTTCCACCGCCACCCGGTTGCCCGAGTGCACAGTCATGCGCGAGGACTGGACCCCACCGGGTGCATTCAGCCGGTCCGAGATCTTCAAGCGTTCAAACTGCCCCAAACGGGAGGGGTTGAAAGACACGCTCTCCACGACTTCCGCCGAAGCGGAAGCGGCACATAAAACCATGCCTAAAAGGATTGCTATTTTGTTTTTCATAGGATTTCTCCGAATTAGTTTAAATCCACTCCTATTGCGCCTTGCACTCGTAGGTTGCGCCCTGCGCCACCTGCGTGTCCGTACCGATGGTTTGCGCCTGGCAATAGCTGTACGGGTCGGCCAAATACTCTGCGCCTGACCCGCCAAGGCCCAAAATGATGTAGCGTTTTTCGCCTTCCGTACTGCAGGTGCCACTGGGGGCAGCAACCATGGTCGCTCCCGTCGGGTAAAATATCGGGTCGCCCTTGCCACCGGGGCATCTCACACCAAAGCTGACGGAGTTGGCCACTTTGGTCCACACAAGCTTTTTAGTCACCGGGTCCGAGGGGGTGCTACCACCGCCGGACGAGCCGCAGCAGGTCACTGTGCGATACTTGGTCGTTGTGATGGACGAAGATTGCTCGCGACAAGTAACGCTGCGGACTTTGATACTAATATTCGGGCAAACTACCGGCGTACCGTCAAAGCAGCAAGAAGTGCCCGGATGCGCTTCACACCAAGCTGTAGTATCGGTATCCCCCGCATTTCCACAGGCGACGCAGTCAAACCCCGCTCCACCGCCGCATTTAGTGCAGACGTTTATACCCGAAGTATCTTCTTCTCTATACACATCTTTGCAAGAACTAAAAGACGAACAAAGTGGGGTATACTTATTGACGGCGTCTCCATCACAAGTATCGGATTCGTTCGTTCTATTTTTAGCTGTCCCATACGTGGCTTTATAAAAAGTCTTGTTATTCGCGGTGGTCACCACGTCCCGGCAGGTCATGGCCGTGCCCGAGCAGGTGAAAGCAGAGGTAGTATTGCCATTGCAGGTATCCACGGGGGCCAGCGTACCGTCCAAGATCGTCGTCCATTCGCCGTATTGATCCGTGCAGTCGGCTTCCCCCTCACCACAGACCAAGAAGGTGCTTTCGTGCTGATCAAAGGTTAAGCGTTTCCAACCGATTTTATGGTTGTTAAGGGTGCAGGTCGGAAAGGTGGAGCCGAACAGGGTCAGGCTGTCCATATAGGCCGTGTTGTCGGCCTCTATGCTCTGCAAATCCCCTTGCAAAGAACCCACTTCCAAACGGTGGCGGAACGTCAGCAACGCCTCTTGCGCTTTGCTGGTGGGCTGGTCCCCCACGCGCAGCACATAGCTCTGCACATGCGGAGACAGGGCCGTGGACTGCAGGTCCAACTCGCTGCCCTTTAACGCCAACACGCCGCGGTTCAAACCGCTTTGGGCCACGCCGGCATTGGGCCGCACAGACAAGTATTTGCCCGCGTCCAAACCACAGGTGCCCATTAAACCTAAATCACACGTACCGACGACCCCCAGCTCATTGTACGCCAAGTAGGGCACCGGGAAATAGGTCACCATTTTAATATTGTCCGCCGCAAAACACGGCACAGACAATATGAAAGTACAAAGTAACAGAAGATGTTTTCTCATAAGTAGTCCTCTTCTATTCAACTATAGCAAAAACAAAGCTCTTTTACCACTAATTTGAACAATCCAAACTCCAGTTGGCTTGTTTGTACAGTTTTACCTTATCGCACACAATCACGCGGGAGCGGTAGGTGCCGCCCTTACAGGTAAACGGAATGTATGTGCCATCGGTGCTGCCATTGCAAGCGCCCGGGTCGATGACCCCTCTCTTCAAGGTGCACGTATAGGTACCGCCCGACTTCAGCCAGCCGATCTTTTCTAAATCATCACAAAAATCTTGTTCAGAACCGTTGGTCCAACCTGAGCTTTCGCCAGACATAAACATCCGTCCCCCCGCCGCCTTGTACTCTTGGCTCTTTTGATAAAACATATAATCATCCGGCTTAGTCGAGTCGTAGGTAAAGTTAGTCCCCGTGCACAGGGTGGGGCCGTCTTTGGCCGAGCAATAGCGCACATCCGGGTTCACACTCCACGTATACTCCGGCGTGCGGTATACATCGCCCAAAATGGTGGCCTTGCTGGCCAGTTCGCTGGCGGTGCAGGTATACTTGGCCACATGGTCTTTGGCCGGAGAGGTATCTTCGGTAGTGAACGTGGCGGAGGACTCGTTCACAATCGTCTGATTGCCCTCGTAGGTGCCCGCGGGAACGGAATAGTAGTCCACGCAGTTTCCCTCCGAGGCTAAGCGCGTGCCCCCCTCATATTTCTTGTCCACATCGCCGTCGCAAGTATCAGCCGAGGCTGCCGGGCGTGTCGTGGTACCAGGGCCAGTGGCCGTGTAAGTCAATTTCATCGGGCAACGTTTATCGGACACGGCATTACCGCAAACCAAAAAGGTGCTCTCTTTATAATCAAAAGTCAAACGCTGCCAAGAAATCCGGTGATCGTCCCTGGTGCACGCCGGAAAGGTGGAGCCGAACAGGGTCAGGCTGTCCATATAGGCCGTGTTGTCGGCCTCTATGCTCTGCAAATCCCCTTGCAAAGAACCCACTTCCAAACGGTGGCGGAACGTCAGCAACGCCTCTTGCGCTTTGCTGGTGGGCTGGTCCCCCACGCGCAGCACATAGCTCTGCACATGCGGAGACAGGGCCGTGGACTGCAGGTCCAACTCGCTGCCCTTTAACGCCAACACGCCGCGGTTCAAACCGCTTTGGGCCACGCCGGCATTGGGCCGCACAGACAAGTATTTGCCCGCGTCCAAACCACAGGTGCCCATTAAACCTAAATCACACGTACCGACGACCCCCAGCTCATTGTACGCCAAGTAGGGCACCGGGAAATAGGTCACCATTTTAATATTGTCCGCCGCAAAACACGGCATCGCCAAGGCTAATGCAAAAAATACAAAAAACTTTTTCATAGCTGTCCTCTCCCCATATAGATATAGGTTATTTATTTTAGTATAACTCATAAAAGAACTTTTTTCAACTAACTTTTGCACAAAAATACCTCTGCGCAGGCCGCAAAAAACCGCGCCCAACTGCGGCGCGGTTTCAAAAGACCTGTTGCCAGACTAACGGCGGGTGCTTTTTTTGACGGATTTTTTGACCCGGCGGGCCGGGGCTTTCGCCCGAGCCTTGGCCTGGGCTTTCGTCTTTGCTTTCGGCGCAGCCTTGCGGGCGGACGGTTTTTTGGCGGCGGTTTTTTGAACCTCTGCCTTTTTCGCCGCGGCTTTTTTAACGGCCGTCTTTTTCCCCGTTTTAGGGGCTTTGTAGCCCTCCAGGGCCAGCGGCAGCACCTCATCCATATGCTTGACGGGGATGAGCGTCAGCGCTTGGCGGACCTTTTCGGGCAGCTCAGCCACGTCCTTTTCATTGGTGTGCGGGAAGAGAATGGTTTTGACCCCCTCGCGGTACGCGGCGAGGAATTTCTCTTTAATTCCCCCTACGGGCAACACGCGGCCGGTAATGGTTACCTCGCCCGTCATGGCCAGGTTTTTCTTGACCGGCAAGCCGGAGAGCAAACTGACCAACGCCGAAGTAATGGTAATACCCGCCGACGGGCCGTCCTTCGGTACGGCGCCCTCTGGAAAGTGAATATGGAAGTCCGTATGGTCAAAATTGACCCCTTTGCCAAAGCCGCGGCTGCGCGCATACGTCAGCGCGGCGCGGACGGATTCCTTCATCACGTTGCCCAGCATACCCGTTAAAATCAGCTGGCCTTTGCCCGGGATTTTGGCCGCCTCAATAGACAGGGTCTCTCCGCCTACGCTGGTCCAGGCCAGGCCCGTGGCAATGCCGACGCCGTTTTCTTCCGTGGCAAAGTTGGAGTACTTGGGCACGCCCAAATATTCATGCAGGTTCTTGGCGGTAATGCTGATTTTTTTGCCGCCGTTTTCCACATATTTTTTGGCTGCCTTGCGGCAGAGGGTGCCCACTTCGCGCTCTAAATTGCGCACGCCGGCCTCGCGCACGTACTCGCGCATCATCAGGGCCACCGCGTCTTTGGCAATTTCCAAAGAGCCGGGTTTCAAGCCGTGCAATTTCATCTGTTTGGGGATGAGATAATGGTCGGCTATTTCGTGCTTTTCATAATCAGTATAGCCGGAGAAATCTATAATCTCCAAACGGTCGCGCAACGTGTTGGGAATGCCAGAGAGCGAGTTGGCCGTGGTAATAAACAATACCTTGGACACATCGTACGGCACGTCCAAAAAGTGGTCCACAAAGTCTTTGTTCTGCTCCGGGTCCAGCAGCTCCAAGAGCGCAGCCGCCGGGTCGCCCCGCCAGTCCGAGCCCATTTTGTCTATTTCGTCCAACAAAAACACCGGGTTGGAGCTTTTGGCCTTGCTGATGCCTTGAATAATGCGCCCGGGCATAGAACCAATGTAGGTGCGGCGGTGGCCGCGGATTTCGCTTTCATCGCGCACGCCGCCCAAAGACATCCGCACAAATTTGCGCCCGATCGCCCGCGCAATGGACTTGGCCAAAGAGGTCTTGCCCACACCCGGAGGCCCCACAAAGCACAGCACCGGGCCGCGCAAGCCTTCGGTCAGCTTGCTCACGGCAATGTATTCTAAAATGCGTTCTTTGGGCTTGTCCAGGCCGAAGTGGTCCTCGTCCAACACCTTTTTAGCGGCGGCAATGTCCAGCACGTCTTGCGTGGTTTGGTTCCACGGCATATTGACCAGCCAATCCAAATAGGTGCGAGAGACCGTCGCTTCCGGCGAGAACGGCGCCATTTTTTGCAGGCGGTCCACCTCTTTTTCGGCCGCTTCTTTGGCGGCGGCGGGCAGGCCGTTCTTTTTGATTTTGGCGCGGATGGCGTCCAATTCCTTTTGGAAATCATCCTTTTGGCTGAGCTCTTTTTGAATGGCTTTCATTTGCTCATTCAAATAGTACTCTTTTTGGTTCTTTTCAATCTGCGCGCGCACCTTGGAGTGGATTTTTTCTTCCAAGCCTAAAATTTCCACTTCGCTGGTGATAAGCTTCAAAATCTTTTCCAAACGCTCTTTAATGCCCGTGGCTTCCAAGATTTCTTGGCGTTGCTCCGTCTTGACCACCATATTAGAAGCAATGGTATCGGCCAGCTTAGACGGGTCCTCTATTTGCCGCAGGAAAGACACCCCCTCCACCGCAATGCGGCGTGAGACGCGGGCGTAATGGTCAAACTCGTCTAACACCTTGCGCATCAAGGCCTGCACCACCGGGCTGCGGTCCTCTTGCTCTTCCACATAATCCACGCTGGCAAACCAGGTGTTGGCCAGGTCGTTGAACTCCAGCTTTTCCACCTTGGCGCGCACCAAACCCTGCAAAAATACTTTTAAGGAACCGTCGGGCATTTTGAGCGACTGGGTAATCTCGCTCAGTACGCCAAACTGATAAATATCTTGGGCCTTGGGATCCTCTACCTCGGCCGACTTTTGGGAAAGCGCCAACACATATTTCCCCGGCGCTTCCAACGCCATTTCTATGGCCACCACCGATTTGGGGCGGTCCACAGACAGCGGCAGCGACATCCCCGGAAACATCACCACATCGCGTATGGCGACGGCCGGCACTACCTTGGGCAAAGAAAGGGTCTTTTTGACTGTTTCTGACATAATTTTCTCCCTAGCTACATCGTAGAAATTCACATTCCCCCGCGCAAGCGCGCTTTCGGGCTATTTTAGAAAAGTATAGCACATTCTTTTAAAATTAGCAAGCATTTTATTTGAGTGCTAGTTTTGAAACAAATCCGGGGCCTAGGCCCTTTTTCCCGCAAAAATAGGTCCAAAGACCCTTTTTTCCGCCACGGCAAACCGATAAGATAAAGGTATACTTTAACACAAGGAGCCCCTGTATGAACAAAAAATTATGGACCGTTTTATTTTCCGCCCTTTTGTTGGCTTGTGCCTGGCCGGCCGCTGCCGCCGGGACCGAATGCGCTGACGCGCTGAAAGAGGCCAGCTACACCTTGCAAGAAAAAGCCCAAGAACAAAACGAAGTCACCGAAAAGGATATTCAACTGGCGCAAATGGCCCTGCAGGCCGGGTTGCAGACTTTTTCCGCCCACGAATTTACCGGGGAATTCACCCCGCAAGACAAAAAAATTCTAGAACTGCTGGATAAAACTTTTCCTAAAATTTTGAACAAAATCAAAAAGAGCATTACCGAAGTGGAAAAAGAATTGACCATCCAATCGGAAGAATTGGCCAAGCTGCTGATTGCCAACCAAACGCTCTATCCGCAACCGCGCATGGACGTGGCTACTCCGCTGGCCGGCATGACGGCCATGTCTTACGCCATGATGAGCGGCAAGCTGGATGAGAAAGTGCTCAACGTGCTGATGGACGAAAGCGCCAAAATCATGGAAGAAATGTTGCAAAGCGAAAAATAATCAGAGACAATGGGGGGAATGAAGAAATGAAAAAATGGGTTTTGACGGGTTTGCTGTGCAGTATGCTCTGCGGCGGGGTACCGGCGGCGGCTGCGGTGGCGGATTACGCCAACGCGCTGGAAACGTCAGCTTATCAGCTGCAGCAACAGCCGACGGTTTACGATTACTTGGATGATAAAACAATTCAAGCCGCTATGGGTGCTATTTACTCCGGGTTGGGCGAGTACAGCATACATGAATACTCCGGGCGTTTGAATGTGCGGGAACAAAAAATTGCGCACTTGTTAAATGAGGATATTCCCGCTATTTTGAACAAAACCAAAAAAAGCATCAGCGAAGTGCAGGACGAGCTGTTGTCTGCGTACTTTTCCGCTTCTGTATTGGTTATTCAAAATCAGGATGCCTACCCGCAACCCGACTTATACGCAGCTGCGGTATTGTTCACCCTGACGGCGTACGCCCAGCATGCCGAGGCGGCCCCGCAGGTAAAACCCCGCGTGAAAGAAATCATGCGCAAACAAACAGAAAGAGACCTTTTGATGCAATCGTTGGTACAACTTTTGCAAAAGAGGAAATAGTTTTTTGTATGGACAAAACCCCGCGGCCTAAACGAAAGCCGCGGGGTTTGCTTTTAGAAAAGCGAATACTAAAAATCAAGCGTATAGACCGGATGGCCATTATCAGCGGTTCCACTCTTTTTTCCGAAAGAAGAACAAATTCGGTCGCCCGTGGCACTTCTTCCATAGCACACTTTACGGGTGGAACAAAAGTCAATAATTATAGGCAAATCTTCGTTATTGGTGTAAATTATGCACTGCTGATGTGTCACCAAAAAGCCACCAATAGGTGTCCCCGTGTACACCGTTCCTTCGGAAGTATCTGTTCGGGCAGTGTATGGGATACCTATATCTAAATTGTCTAAATCTGTAGTATAAGTGCCAGTAGCCAAAAAGACCCTCTCTTTCGCCTCGGCAATGCTGCGCAGGACAGGTAAAACTTTAACCACCCGGGCCTTCGCGACCGCCACACGGTATTGCGGCAAGGCAATGGCTGAGAGTATTCCAATAATGAGGACAACGACTAATAATTCAATGAGCGTAAAGCCACCTACATATCTTATCCTTGCGTCATTCCCGAAGGTCGTTATCGGGAATCTCGTTGTGTTTTTAAGAGGCTGAGA
>CAVHDF010000019.1:0-25243 GCA_963634865.1 Eggerthellaceae bacterium | reverse complement strand
TTATTTAATGTCGTCATCCCCGGGGTTGCGGCGTGCAACGCTCGGGGATCTCTGCCTCTTAAAAACACGACGAGATTCCCGAACCCTGCGGGCCGCTACTCCTTCGGGAATGACGTAAGGAGAGGGTATTTGCGCGGCTTTACATTGATTGAACTCCTCGTCGTTGTACTTATCATCGGCATTCTCGCCGCCATAGCCTTGCCGCAATATCAAAAAGCGGTGGAGCGCAGCCGCGTGGCCACCATGCAGCCCTTGCTGCGGGCCATTGCGTCGGCTAAGGCCAGCTATTTTATGGCCAATGGTTCGTATCCGCGTACATTTGAAGAGTTGGATATTTCCTTACCTTCCTCTTGCACGGCGCCGGGGGATGATAGCTGGTATGGGCAAGCTTCCCACTGTGGCAACTATACTATTTATTTAGATTCTCCCTCTTCTAATGAGGTAGCGGGAAGCATGCGTTTTTCTGATAATTCCTGGATTTATCTCTATTACTCGCCTAAAAGCAGTGGGTCTACCTGCACCAGTTGCATGGGGGGAGACAACCGGGCATCGGCCTTGTGTCTGTCTATGGGTTATCCGGCTGAGCGAAGGGCCTATGGGAACGGTTGTCTTTCTAGCAGTTTACCTTAGCTTTTTTTAGACTAACTCAAAATGAAACTCCCCGGGCGTGAGCCCGGAGAGTTTCATTTTTGGACTAGCGGGATTTCTAAACCCTTTTTTCCCTTGCGCGGGGGCCGCAGAAAGCCTATCTTAAAAGAAAAGTGCAGGGGGAAAGTATGGCTTGGGTATTGCCCGGATTATTGTATGCGTTTTTCAACAGCGTGGTCATTTTTACCAATGAAAAATTCAAAATGCAACCGTCGTTTTTGGGGATGTACCGCGGGTTTGGCAGTTTGGCGGTGGCGTTGCCCTTTGTATTTTGGATAGCCCCGCCGATGGATATTTGGTTTTGGGTGTTTGCCGGGGCGCAGGGGATTATGGTGGGCTTTTTTGACTACCGCCTGTTTGCGGCTTCGGCGCGTTACGGTGCGGGCGGAACTTCTATGATGACCGTTTTGGCCATTGTGTTGACCATTGTGCTGTGGTGGTTGATTGATTTTAAACATTTGCTGGCGCTATTGCATGACCCGTTGGTGTTTGTGGGGACTTTACTCTCTTTGGCGGGTTGTGTGGGCGGTTATTTGCGCTTGGCGGGCGGGGAGTTGCGCAAAAGCTTGCTGCGCTATATGGCTCCGGCGGTGCTGGCGCTTTCGCTGATGACGTTAAATTCCAAAAATATTGTGGCCCGGGGAACGCTGGAGCAGACCACGCTGTACTATGTGGTGATGATCGGTGCGGTGGGCGGGCTGTTTAATGCGGGAGTGTATGCCTGCGTGGACCGGGCGCGCGAAAAGGGCCGTTTTTGGCGGCTGATTTTCTCTCACAAAAATTTAGAGGGCGGGCTGTTAATGGTATTGTGCAGCGTGCTGCTGATGGTGACTAAAAATATTGCCATGAAGAGTATCCCCAACCCGGGTTTTTTAAATACATTGGCCCTGACCTCGCCGCTGTGGGTGCTGCTCATCAACCAGGCAGAGGGCATCCACACGCGCATTTCCGTTTCGGCGGCTGTTTTTACCCTGGCGTGCATTGCGCTTTTAGCTTATGTTTCGGGCCTGCCATTGCCGGCCGGGGTGTATTGAGCCTTGATAGAATTTAAACAGGGTAGAAGAATGATATAATGAGTTTTATGAAAAAACTCATTTTATTGGTTTTTACCCTATTTGCCTTTTTGCCTGGCGTGGCACAGGGGCAAGCAGATAACTGGGAAAGAATTTTAAATTTCACGTCTCATGTTACCTTGCAAAAAGACGCTTCTGTTCACGTGCGCGAAGAAATAACCTTGAACGCGCAGCACAAGGAAATACGCCGCGGTATCATCCGCGCTATACCGACCTCTTCCCGCCGTCCCTTGAAAGTGCTTTCGCTGCGGATGGACGGGCAACCGCATCCTTATTTTACCGAGAAGACCTCCCTCTTCGGTGGCGCCTTGGAAATAAATTTCGGCAATGATGATTTTCTTACCAAAGGGCTGCATACGTACGTCCTGGAATACACCATGGGCAATGCCGCAGGGTTTTTTAAAGACTACGACGAGATGTACTGGAATGTGACCGGTAATGATTGGTTCGTCCCCATAGAAAAAGCCTCTTTTGTGCTGACGTTGCCGCAGGGCGCGCAGGTGCTGGAAAAGGGCGTTTCTCTTTATACCGGGGCCATGGGGGCCCGGGGTCAAGACGCCATCCGGCTGCCGGGCCGGCTGGAATTTGAAACGACCAAAATGCTTCATCCCGGCGAAGGCTTTACCGTATCCGTGCCTTTTGCCAAGGGCGTGGTGAGCAAACCGCTTCGGGAACGGGTTTACGACATTTTCTTATGGATTTTTTTAAGACTGCTGGTGATTGTTCTGCCTGTCTATTATGTGCTGACTTGGCGCGCTCATGGGCGCAGCCTGCACGAAGATGTTTTTGTAACGGAATTTGCTCCTCCGGCCGGCATATCCCCGGCATTTATACGCTATCTTTGGAAAGGTTCCTCTGATACCCGGGCTTTTTCTGCCGCGTTGCTCAGCCTGGCCATGAAGCGAAAGATTGAAATACAGACCGCCGAAACCACGCGGCTGGATACGGCTAAACGCAAAGGTCTGGGCACCCCCGTGCTGAAGGTGAAAGACGCAAACACCGACGGACTTTCCTTTGATGAGCAATACATGATGCAAACTCTTTTCCCGGAAGGGGTTGGCGGCACGTTTGCTCTTTGCGTAAGTAATGGCAGAACATTGGATAAATGTATGGACGGTGTCTGCGCCAAACTGATGAAAAAAGGCCAACTGATTATTATAAAAAATGGAAAATATTTGGTGTTTCCTTATTTATTTTTATTTTTTATGCTGAATGTGTTATTCTTTGCCAATTGGGTGGCGGGGGTTGTAACGATTTTCTATATATTTTTGCGCACTATTTGCAGCGGGTTTAACAATAAGATAGCCAGAGCGGCAGGCGCTATTTTCTCGGTTGCCGTGTTGTTCGTGTGCTTATACCTCATTAGTAAGGTCGGCTGGAATAGCGGGGACAACGCCTGGGTATTTGTGGAAGTGGCGTATCTTATCGCTTTGTGGGGGTTGGGCGTGTATAAAAAATATATACAGAACGTAACTCCTCAAGGGCGAGAGGTTATGAATAAAATCAAAGGTTTTCACAGGTATATGACGGTGGCGGAAGAGCACCGCGC
Organism: Eggerthellaceae bacterium; assembly: GCA_963634865.1. Classification (GTDB taxonomy): domain Bacteria; phylum Elusimicrobiota; class Elusimicrobia; order Elusimicrobiales; family Elusimicrobiaceae; genus Avelusimicrobium. The sequence goes on along the minus strand of CAVHDF010000019.1, from coordinate 21,973 downwards.
TATCGCATCCAATCCCTTTGACGCGGAACGCATTTTTGCAGACTATCTGCCCTACGCCTTTGCGTTTGAAATTGAAAACAGGTGGATTAAAGAGTTTGACGGCATTCTCTCCGCTGCTACGGTGGACAAATATGTCCTCCAAGCAGGCGGCCGGGATGTGGTGCTGCACAACTTGCTCAGCCGGGAGATTAACCGCACGATTATGGACAGCCGGCCCAGCAGCTCCAGTGGCAGCAGCAGTAGCAGCGGCAGTTTTGGGGGCGGCTTTTCCGGCGGGGGCCGGGGCGGTGGCGGCGGACGCGGCCGCTGATATAGGCCACGCGCTGCCGGCCGGGGTGTACTGAGCCTGGGTTAATACAGGTCCGCTTCTGAGGCTATCATCGCTACCATAAAAACCAGCATGGCTACCCCGCCTAAGGGAGATAGCGCTACCTCGGCGGCCGTTTTGGTCACTTCTACCGTCACTTTGGCGGTGCCCTTGGCAATGCCGGCTGTGGTGTCCACCACATCTTGCGCTACGTCTTTGGCGGATTTAGAGGGGAGCTTTAGCTCCAGCGGTTGTATGCCCGGCATGGCAAAGCGCAGGGAATAAATATTCCCGTCGTACTGGTACGCTTGGAGTTCCCCGGTGGTGTTAAACACAAAAGCGGCTTGGTGTTTGTTGTTGTGCAACAGCATAACATGGGTCAACCGGGCGCTCTTTTGGGCCTCATCGGTGCGGTATTCATAAAACATAAAGACTTTCTTTTTTACGCGTTTTATCTTTATAAAGCCCACTAATTTGTCGGCATCATCGTATTCCCCGGCATAGGCCACGCTGCCCGTTTTGAAATGCAAAAGCGTTTTGAACCACACTACGTACCAACCGTCTGCCAAGGAAAACCGGACAGGCTCCCCTTGGGCGATAAGAGAAATCTTTTCGGAATAAAATTTTAAAAGTTCCTCTTCGTCACCGGCCACCAGTTCTGCCGTCTCGCGCGAAGCATATTTCAGTGCCTTTTTTTGATACGAGCGGATGATTTTTTGGTGTTTGGGGGGAAAGAGCACCTCCGTATTTTCCACCCCGTGCAGCGGCGCGGCCAGCACGCCGGATGTGAAACAAAAAAGAAGAGCAAGCGATACATATTTTTTTAGCATAAGGTTATCATATCATTTTACTGACTCAAAAAGTTTTGACAGCGACGCGGACGCAACAAGTTTGTTATAATGTATGTGTTATAGTGATTTTGGAGAGGTGTGTGAGTGGTTGAAACAGCAGGTCTCGAAAACCTGTAAGCCGCAAGGCTTCGAGGGTTCAAATCCCTCCCTCTCCGTTTTTTCTTCCAAAAATGCGTTTATTCGTTGTCGCTCGCTTGGTCGGATACCTCCGCGCTCCCGCGCGTGTGCACACAGTATTCCTCCCGCGCTCACGCCTAGAATAAGCGCATTTTTGTTTGAAAAAATCCGCGGGCCTTTACGGCTCCGCCCTTTTACAGTATACGCTCAGTCGCCGTCGCCTAGAAAGAAACTGTTTTTCTTTGAAAAAACCGCAGGCCAACATTTTCTTTATTTTGCGCGCAAGATAAAAACCGCGAGCCCGGGCTGCAGGCCTTTTGCGTCAGCAAAAGGACCGGAAGCCAAATCCTCCAAATATTTTCGCAATAAATTATTCCCCCGCGCAAGCGGGGTTTTGAATTTCTACGGAAATATGGGGTGCGACACCAACTGCTTGGTGTCGCAGGGATTTGAGGCCCGTAACGTTGTGTAAGTTTGAGGCTACAGGCCGAAAGGCGAACACTGCGAGGGCAGCCTCTAATCTGCTTTGTTCCGCCCGCGTTTTCCCACGATATTGTAAAATAGAACTATGCGAAATTCTTTTACCTTTTCTCGTTCGGCCTTGCCCGCTTGGGTGGCCCCGTGCTGCGGGGTGACCGGGGCGGCGTTGTTTTTATCGGGCGTGGTGTGTTTCTTTGCTTACAACTGGGACGCACTGGGTCTGTTGCTTAAATTTGCCTTGCCTTTGGCGGGCCTGCTGCTGTGCGGCTGGGGCGCTTATTGCAAAGGTCCGGCCCACGGGGCAGGGCAGGTATTTAGCGTCAGCGCGGGGCTGTTTCTGGGGGTCTTTTGGGCGGTGTATGCACAGGCGTATCCGACGGGCGCTTTTGTGTACGAATTTTTCCGCGCGTGGGCTTGGTGTCTGTTGCCGCTGGCGCTGCTGGCGGGCAGCCGTTGGCTGTGGCTGCTGTGGGTAGAGGTGGCCAGCATTTACGTGACCTTTGGCTTTGGCAACCCGGCTAACTTTTGGCTTTTTATTTTCTTGCAGCTGGCCGCTTTTGCCGTGGCGGAGTGGGCCTATTTCAAAAGCCGCCGCATGAGTTGGTTTTCTCTGCTTTTTTTAGTTCCGGTATTGTTGGACCTTTTTGCGCGCGGCGCCGTGGACGCGTGGAGCTGGTGGGGCGGTTGCCTGGCGGCCGTTTTGCTGTTGGCGGCTTACGCCGTCGTCTTCAAGCGCGGGGCTACGCAGCTGGGACTGTGCGCTTTGGCCACCGACTTGCTCATCCTCTTTAAATTCCGTCGGCTGGCTGCGGTGGAGCTGATGGCCTTGACCCTCATTTTATTCATTGCCAGTGCGTGGGGCGTGTACGCATTGACGCGCCGGGAGGAGCAACATGACTAATCCGCAAAAAATGCCCTGGATGGTATCGGCCCTGTTGGGTTTTGGCGCGTGGCTGGCGTGTGTGTTATCGTTAATGTTCTTTTTAAAGTACAACCTGGCCCCGTGGGTAGGGCTGGGCTTTGTGCTTTTGGCCTATGTTTTGAGCCGGGGGGCGGAACGTCGCAGCGGGGCGTGGAGTGCCTTTTGGGCGCAGGCGTCCCTGGCGTTTTCGCTGTGTGGTAAGGGCCTGCTGCTCTTTGGCTTAGGCAAAGAGTATCATTTGGAGCTGGGGGGCGGTTTTATAGTGGCAACCGTCCTGGCGGCGTTGAGCTACCCGCTTTTTCGGCACCCGTTGGATCGCACCGCGGTGGTGCTGGTGGCCGGGTGGTTGGGCATGGGATACTTGTACGAGACCCTGCATTGGCCCTTGGTCTATTTGGAGCTTTTGTCCGTCGGGGTGTTTACAGCGGCCTATGCCTTGTTTTTGGCGCGCCGCGAGTGGATGCAGCCCGTGGCCTGGGCCCTGCTGAGCACTTGTTCGCTCCCGGTGTTGGTGGTGACTCTTTTTAATGACGGCGGGACGATGGTTTTTGGCAGTTTAAACTCTCTGCTTTTAGGGATTGTCTTGTGTGCGTTTTATGTGTGGCAGGCACGCAAGCAAAGTTCCGTGTGGATAGCCGCCTTGATTTTGATAGTGGCGTATTTAAGCAATACGGGCACGCTTATGGGTGGGGCTTTGTTGTGCTTGGGCCTGGCGCAAAAGCGGCGTTTGCTGACGGTGGCGGGGGCGGCCACGGTCGCCCTGTCTTTGACGTGGCTGTATTATCAAATGCAGACGACGCTGTTGGTGAAGGCGGGCTATTTGTGTGGGGCCGGGGCCTTGCTCTTGCTGGCCTATGCCGTGCTGAAAAAGGGGAATGAACATGCGCAATAAACTTTTCTTTTTGACGGTGTGCTTGCTTTGTGGCGGGCTGCTGGGCTATGCGTGGCATACGCAGCGCAGTTTGGCTTCGGCGCAGATGGTGTATTTTGAAATTGCCCCGTATGACCCGCGGGCTTTGCTCTCGGGTGATTATATGCAGCTAAGCTATGTGCTGGAAGAAGAAAAGAACGATGAGATGATGGTATGGATTGTTTCCCAAGGCACCCAGCAGATGAAAAGCGATGAAGAGGCTCTCCGGCAATTTCCCGACCAAGCGTGGACCTTTTATGTGAGCGACCGGGGTATCGTCCAAACGGGGCAGACCCCGCAGCCGCTCCTCGTGCCGATTCGCCGCCGCGGTTGGCGCGGCGAGGCCCGCTTGCCACACCAGTTTTATTTTCAAGAGGGAAAAGCCAAAGCGTATGAAAACGCCGCTTATGCCCGCATGGCCCGGTTGGGCAACGGCTCTTTTATTTTGACGGGATTAACAGATAAAAACTTACAACTATTGGGGGATGAAAAATGAGCGAAAATTGTAATCACGACTGCGCGTCCTGCGCGCAACATTGTAGCAGCCGCCAAACGGCGCAAGATTTGCAAATCAAACCCAACCCGCGCGCCCGGGTGGGCAAGGTCATTGCCGTGTGCAGCGGCAAGGGGGGCGTGGGGAAATCTTTGGTGACGGCCCTGCTGGCCGCCGCCGCACAAAAAAAAGGCTTGCGCGCCGGGGTATTAGACGCTGATATTACCGGGCCGTCTATCCCTAAAATGTTTGGCGTGCACAGCCGCGCCCAAGGGGACCCCACCGGGGTTTATCCGGTCCTTAGTGCCAGTGGGGTGCAGTTGATGTCGCTGAATTTGCTTTTGGACCACGAAACCGACCCGGTCATTTGGCGCGGCCCGCTGATCACGGGTACGGTGCGCCAATTTTGGACGGAAGTGATTTGGGACAAGGTAGACGTGCTGTTTGTGGATATGCCCCCAGGCACGGGGGATGTGACGTTGACGGTGTTCCAAAGCTTGCCCATAGACGGCATTGTGTTTGTCACTACGCCGCAAGAGCTGGTGGGGATGATTGTGCAGAAGGCCGTCAAAATGGCGCAGCTGATGAAACTGCCCTTGACCGCGCTGGTGGAAAATATGAGCTATTTTACCTGCCCTGATTGCGGCAAAGAGCATGAAATCTTTGGCAAAAGCCGCGTGCGGGAAACGGCCCAAGCGTTTGGTATTGGGGCGACGGCCCGCTTGCCGCTGAGCCCGGAGGTGGCTGCCGCAGCCGACCGCGGGGGTATTGAGGGGCTGAATTTGCCGCAGTTGGACGCGGTGCTCCAAGCGTTGGACAACATTAAAAAATAGGCAGAATTTGCTTTTTCGCCCGTCCGGCCCATGTGCCGGGCGGGTTTGCACTATAAAAATGTTCTGCCCCGAGGCGCAACAACGAAATGCCCCAAATTACGAAGAAATGCGCTTTTGTGGGAAAAGAATAGAAACGGAAAAGGCTTTCACAGGAATTTGAGGGCAGTTCTAGGCGCGGCGAGGGAAGGAATACTGTAGGCACACGCGCGGTAGCGCGGAGGTATCCGACCCGAGGCGCAACAACGAAGTGCCCCAAATTACGAAGAAATGCGCTTTTGTGGGAAATTAAATGTTACAATAGATAGAGGAAGATTTAGCTATGTCCGATTTGACCTTAAGCAAACGCGCCCAGCAAATTGGCGATTCGCCCACATTGAAAATCAATGCCATGGTGCGCGCCATGAAAAAAGAAGGCAAGCCGCTCATTCACTTGGGCGGGGGGGAGCCGGTATTTCCCGCGCCGCAAGCGGCGGTGGATGCGATCATTGCCAAGGCCCAAACCCGCAAAATAAAATATACGCCTTCTTCCGGCACGCCGGAGCTCAAAGCGGCGGTGGCGGATTATACCCTTACATATTACGGACAAAAAATGGCGGCGGAAAATATTTTGGTTTCCGCAGGCGCCAAACAAGCTTTGTTTAATTTTCTTTTGGCGGCGGTGAACCCGGGCGACGAAGTCGTCTTCCCCGCGCCCTACTGGGTCAGCTATCCGGAAATGGTCAAGCTGGCCGGCGGCACCCCCGTCATCGTGCGCCCGCAGCAGGGACTGCAGATTTCCTTTGAGCAGCTCCGCGCGGCCGTGACGGGCCAAACCAAGGCCATTTTACTCAATAGCCCCAACAATCCTTCGGGCTTGGTGTTCTCGGCTGATTTTATTGAAAAGGTTGTGCGCTTGGCCGAAGAAAAACAGATTTTTTTGCTGATGGATGATATTTATCATCAGCTGGTTTTTGATAACCTCCGCTGTCCCAATCCGTATGCATTTAGCAAACAGGGGCAGAATTTGGTCGTCGTAAACGGCGTATCCAAATTATACGGCCTAACGGGGTTACGTATCGGGTGGGCAGTATCTAAAAACAGTTCTTTAATCAGTGCCATGGGCCGTATGCAGGCGCAGAGCACGTCGTGCAATAGTGACGTGTCCGAAGTTGCCGCGGCGGCCGCCCTCACCGGCGACCAAGGCTGTATTGAAGAATTGCGCTCTTTGTTGCAAGAGAACCGCGATGTCTTGTTGGCGGAATTGAGCCAAATTCCCCATATTGTGGTGCAGAAGCCGCAAGGGACATTCTATTCTTTTGCCGATTTTAGCTATTATAACCCGGACTCGCAGGCGCTGGCTCAGTACCTGCTGGAAAAGGCTATGGTAGCCGTAGTGCCTGGGAAAGCCTTCGGACTGGACGGCCATTTGCGCATCAGCTTTTGCGCCGCCAAGGACAGTATTGTGGAGGGGGTCCGACGGATCAAACAGGCGCTGGAAAATCTCCCTATAAAGGAAGGAAACTGAACATGAATACAAAACACGCGAAACCGGACTTTTATAAGCCGGACTACGGCCTGGAGCACTCCGGGCTGAAAACCACCAAGACCGTGTATTGGAACTATTCCACCCCGGCCTTGTATGAAGAAGCCATTAAACGCGAAGAAGGCGACGTCGTCTACGGCGGCCCCTTGTGCGTCAGCACCGGCAAACACACCGGCCGCAGCCCCAATGACCGCTTCTTTGTAAAGACCCCCGAAGTGGAAGGCAAACTTTGGTTTAGCAAAGGCAATGTGGGCATTGAGCCGAAATATTGGGACATTTTGTACAAAAAGGCCCAAGAATACGCCGCTGACAAAGATTTGTTCGCCCGCGACGCTTATGTAGGCTCCAGCGAGGCTTCCCGCCTCAAAGTGCGCGCCATCACCGAATGCGCTTGGACGAACTTGTTTGTAAAAAATATGTTCATTGAGCCCAAAAAAGAAGAGCTCAAATCCTTCGTGCCGGAATTTACCTTGATTTGCTTGCCGCGCATGAAAGCCGACCCGAAGACCGACGGTACCAACTCCGAAACGGCCATTTTGATCAACTTTGAGAAAAAGATGGTCTTGGTCATTGGCACCGAATACGGCGGCGAAAACAAAAAGGCCTTGTTCACGGTCATGAACTACCTCTTGCCGCAAAAAGGCATTATGACCATGCACTGCTCGGCCAACGTCGGCCCCAAAGGCGACAGCGCCATTTTCTTCGGTTTGTCCGGCACGGGCAAAACCACCCTGTCTGCCGATGTGTCCCGCGGTTTGATCGGAGACGACGAACATGGCTGGGATGACAGCGGTGTGTTCAACTTTGAAGGCGGCTGCTACGCTAAGGTCATCAAACTCAACGAAGAAGCCGAACCGCAAATTTACTCCACCACCCGCCGCTTTGGCACCGTGTTGGAAAACGTCATCTTTGACCCCGAGACCGGCAAGCTGGACTTGGACGACGGCACCTTGACCGAAAACACCCGCGCCTGCTATCCGCTGAACTTCATCAGCAACGCTGTGGAAAGCGAACGCGCCGATCACCCCAAGAACATCATTTTCTTGACCTGCGACGCTTTCGGTGTGATGCCTCCGATCTCTAAACTCAGCCCGGACCAAGCCTTGTACCACTTCATCAGCGGTTACACCGCCAAAGTGGCCGGCACGGAAAAAGGCGTCAAAGAGCCGCAGAGCACCTTCAGCACCTGCTTCGGCGGGCCGTTTATGCCCTTGCACCCGGATGTGTACGCCCAGTTGCTCAAAAAGAAAATTAAAGAGCACAATGTGGACTGCTGGTTGGTCAACACCGGCTGGATCGGCGGCCCCTACGGCGTCGGCAACCGCATCAGCATTAAATACACCCGCACGTTGCTCAACGCCGCCTTGGACGGCAAATTGGCCAAAGTGCACTTTACCACCGACCCGGTGTTTGGTTTCCAAATCCCGACCGAGTGCGAAGGCGTACCGTCTGAAATTTTGAACCCCATGAACTTGTGGCAAGACAAAGCCGCGTACATGAAAAAGTACGAAGAGCTGGCCAAAGCGTTTGTGGAAAACTTCAAAAAATACGCTGACGGCGTGTCCCAAGAAGTGCTCGCTGCCGCGCCGAAAGTGAAAGAAACTTGCGGCTGCTGCTGCGGCAAATAAGTTTTGACCCAAATTGTAAGGGGCGAAAACCCCTTACAATTTGGCCCGTAATATACTAGAATAAAAGAAATACCCTTTGGGGTATTATCACCCAAGATACAGGAGATTTACTATGGCAAAAGCTAATGCTAAATTTATGGCCCCTTTAACCCCCAGCGCCGCCTTGGCCGCTGTGGTGGGCAACAACCCCCTTCCTAGAACTGAAATCGTCAAAAAGATGTGGGACTACATTAAGAAACACAACTTGCAAGACGCCAAAAACAAACGCATGATCAACTCTGATGATAAATTGGCCGCTATCTTTGAAGGCAAAAAACAAATCAGCATGTTTGACATGAGCAAATACATTTCTAAAAACGTCAAATAAGTAACAGACGCCTTAGAGATTTATGCAGCAGGAGCTTTTTATCGGGCTCCTGCTGTTTTTTTATGTCTTTTTCTCCGGGGCAGAAAAGGACCCAAAGGCCGCCGCGAAGGATCCCTACTTTTCTCCAGGGCAGAAAAGTAGGCAAAAGGCCCCGCGGGCCTGCGGAGCATAAAAAATAAAATTTTCTTATTCCGCCTTTAACTCGCCGCTAGACAGCGGCTCAGACAAAAGGCGGATTTTTGTTGTAAATTTTATTTTTTATCAGCGCTCCGATGGCCGCTGTGTAAACGACCAACGACGAAAGCGGTTGAGATCCCCGAACCCTGCGGGCCGCTAGACACTCGGGGATGACGACATTTTATAAACGGCTTTTTCCTCTTATGCCGTCACCCTGGAAGGTAGGCGGCGTGCAACGCTCCAGGGTCCGTTGTTTCCTCCCATGTCGTCACCCTGGAGAGTTGTAGTCCAGGGTCTGTTGTTATGAAAAAGAGAAATGCGACAGCTCCTGGAACCCTGCGGGCCGCCAAACACTCCAGGATGACCTTGTTTAATAAAACTGCTTTGCCGTTTCATCTATGCCGTCATTCCCGCAGTTGCGGCCCGCAGGGTCGGGAATCTCAGCCTTTTTGTTGTTTGCCTTTTGCCGTTATACAAAAAGAGGTCATCCTGAAAGATTGTAGTTCAGGATCTTCCATTTTTCTAGTAGTGGTCGTTGTCTTTATTAGATAAACAACAGGGAAAATGGAAGATGCTGAGCAGAGACATCTCAGCATGACCCTGATTTATATTTTTTTGTTTTGTCGTCGTAGAAGTTGGCTCCCTGTTTTAAAACACTTGCACAATGTTTTTTTTTTGATAAATTTTGCATATAGGCGAAATTTATCAAAAAAAGGAACCCCATTATGAAAAACTTCTCTACGGGCTGCTTAGGCCTGTTATTCTTCAACGCCGTCACCCTGGAAGGTCGTAGTCCAGGGTCTGTCATTATAAACAAGAGGAACACAACAGATGCTGGACTAAGACACTCCAGCATAACCTTGTGTGATGAACAGTGCGGTGGCTTTACATTGATTGAACTCCTTGTCGTCGTCCTCATTATCGGCATCCTCTCCGCCATTGCTTTGCCGCAATATCAAAAGGCGGTGGGCCGTGCCCGTGCCGTAGAGGCCCTTACCAATTTGCGCTCATTGACCGATGCCCAGGAGCGTTACTATTTGGCCAACGGGGAATATACAAACACGTTGGAGGGTTTGGACATTGTCCTACCCACGGGGAAAAATTACAGATATCATTGTTGGGAAAAGCGGACGTGTGCAGCGCAATCCTCAACGAACTCTTTGCCGGTTTTTGAATTTCATTTGCAACAGGTTGGAAAAGATTTTTCCAGTCAAAAAGGCAAGCATTGGTGCGTGGTGGTGCACCGCAATGCCAGTGCAGAAGCCATTTGCAAAACTTTTGGCCAATACGATACTTCCCAATCTTACCAAGACTATCTCTATTACCTGATGAACTGACCCTCTTTTTTTCCGCCTAAAAATAATCTATACTAGGATTATGGAAAATGTGGTACTTTTCTTTTTATTCTGCGTCGTAGTCGGAGGAGTGGGGCTGGGCCTTTGGCAACGCCGGCCGCCGTCTCCCGCCGCCAAAAAAAAGATGTACAAAGAGCTGGAAGCCCGCGCCAAAACCGGCGACTGCGAGGCTATGTACCGCTTCTGCGAGCTGTTCTACCAAGAAAAGGACGCCAAATATTTTCCGCTTATCTTTAAATGGGTCAGCATTTTGGCTTCCCAAAAAAAAGACCCCGCCGTGTGGCTGCTGTTGGGGGACTTGTATTCGTCTGGGTGTGGTACATTGCGCGACCCCAAACGCTCTCTGAGCTGCTACGAGCAAGCCTTGTCGGCCGACATTGCCTCGGGCAAAAGCAGTGACCTGTCCAAAGAAGCGCACGACTATTTGGAGCAGTGCATTATCCGCCTGCGCAAAGAAGTTTTCCAATAATCTAACCTCTTTTTGCGGTTTATCCCACCGCGCAAAACTGATATCCTGCCTTTGAAGTACCAACCAAAGGGGGAAAATATGCGCAAAATCCTATGCTGTGCCGTTTTTTTATGCGCGGGGGTGTCTGTATGGGCGCAACTGCAAAAAAGCTGCTCTATCGCGGATGTAGTGCCCACGGAGAACATTACCTCGCTGGAAATCAACCCGTCTTTAGAGGTGCCCAAGGGCAAGTCGGACACTTCGTTAAGCAAATTGACGCTCAAGGGCTACTATGCGTTTGATAAGTATCTCAACGTGGGGCTGGAAGTGCCGCTGGCCCGGTTTGAATCTCCGGCGCAGAGCAAAAACGGGTTGGGGGATGTGAACTTTTCTATCAGTGCCAACCGCTTTTATGGCGAGGTGTGGTCCTTTGGCAGTACCTTAGAGGTGGTGACGCCGACGGCCTCGGACGATACCTTGGGCGACGGCAAGCTGCAGCTCAACCCGTCGGTCTATGCGGTGTATATGCCGCAGGGCAATTTCTTTTTTGCGTTGGGCTACAAGCAATATTGGTCCGTGGCGGGGGACGGCGGGCGGACGAATATCAACCGGGGGCGCATTCGCAGCGTGATAGCCTATCTGTCCGACGCCAAGTGGTGGGCGTTGGTGGACCCGCGCTATATTATGGACTATGAAAATGCGGGGCGGGCGCAGTTCGCGCCCGAGGCGGAAATTGGCACCATGATTAACGAGGGCAGCTCTATTTACCTGCGGGGCGGGGGAAAAATGGGGGGCAATATGCCCGGCAATGAGTGGCTGATTAGCGTGGGCTTTCGCATCCTGCATTTATAGTGGTTTGGGTTTTTGTTGGACAAAACAAGGGGGTTTCTGAAAAGTTGTCTTTGGCTATACTAAATGAACAACGGGAAAATGGAAGATGCTGAGCAGAGACCCCTCAGCATGACCCTATTTTTATAACGACTTTTTTTGTCTATGCCGTCATTCCCGCGGCGGCGGCTCTTGGAGTAGCAGGGGCCGTTCCATTCATGCCGTCATTCCCGAAGGTCGTAATCGGGAATCTCAGCCTTATTTTTTGCAGTTTATTTTTGTTTTGTCGTCGTAGAAGTTGGCAACCCTTTCTAAAACACTTGCACAATGTTTTTTTTTTGATAAATTTTGCGTATAGACAAAATTTATCAAAAAAGGAACCCCATTATGAAAAATCGTTCTACGGGCCGATTTGGCGGCTTTACACTCATTGAGCTTCTTGTCGTTGTTCTCATCATCGGCATACTCGCTGCCATAGCCTTGCCACAATACCGCGTGGCGGTGGGCAAAGCGCAGATGATGAAAATGGCCCCGATTGCCCGCTCCATTTACGACGCGGCCAAACGTTGTGAAATGGCCAACGGCACGGACGGTGATTGTATGAACTTTGAAAACTTGGATGTGCACATTCCCGGTGCCACTTACACGCCGTATGATGACGGATTTCAGGCTCGTTTTTCTTCGGAATTTTGCCATCTTACCCCAGGGCCGTTTGTACAGTGTGGAACTAGCACCAGGTCTGTAGGAAGTGGAGCGATTGCCCGTTACGCCATTCGCTCAGACGGAAACGCCTATTGCGTCGCCGGTAACTTGGGCACTTATGACGAAAGCAAGGGGGTTGGACATCAGATTTGTAAATCCTTAGGGGGCGTCAAAACATCCAGCGGTTGGAACGACTCCGAACAGACTGCCACCTATGCTTTCTATAAATTGCCTTGACTTCTTCCGAGCACAGGAAAACTAATCTATTAAATCCTTATCGGCGATGAGTCGGCGGGCGGTTTGCTCGTTGCGGGCCAGCTCGGCCTTGAGCTCGTCCAACCCGGCAAACTTCACTTCGCCGCGCAGTTTGTCTACAAACCGCACCTCTATGCGGCGGCCGTAGATAGAGCGGTGGAAATCCAGGATGTGTACTTCGGCCAACGGCAAAATAGAATCAATGGGATTGACCGTCGGGCGGAAGCCAATATTGCAAATGCCACGGTACCAGCGTTTGCCCACGCGCACGCGCACGGCAAACACGCCCAGCGGCAGCAGTTTATAAAAATTAATGTCCAAATTGGCGGTGGGGAAACCGATTTTGCGCCCCAACTTTTTTCCGGCAATCACGCGCCCTTCCAGGCTGTACGGCCGCCCCAAAAGCAGGTTGGCCTCTTTGATTTTTCCCTCGGCCAAGGTTTTGCGAATGAGCGAAGAAGAGACTTTGGCTCCGCCGGGGGCATCGTAAAACGGCAAAATTTCAAACGGCAACCCCAACTGGGCGCATTTGCGTTTTAAAAACTCTCCGTCGCCTTGGCGGCTCTTGCCAAAGGCAAAATCCGGCCCGGCCAAAATGCCGCCACAGCGGTATTTTTCCAACAGTACTTTCTTAAAAAATTGCTCTGCGCTGTACTCGCGGTACGCTTGGAAATTCAGCTCCACCGCCGGCGTTTCCAAACAAGCCTTGAGCAAGGCCTTTTTCTCCGGCGGAGTAGACAGCACCGTCATTTGCGGTGCGGCGGACAGGAGCGTTTTGGGCGGATACGGGAAGTACAGGACCTGCGGGCGCATTTGGTGCAGGGCCGCCAGTTGGGTCAGACGCGCAAACAGCGCGCGGTGCCCCCGGTGCACCCCGTCAAACGTCCCTACGGTAATCAAATTTTTTCGCGTCATAATACCGGCTCCTGTAGCCATTTTACAATTTCTTCGCGCGGCGCGGTTTTGAGTTTGTTTCCGTCCAAAGCGTGCTCTACGTTAAACGGACCGATTTGCAGGCGGCGCAGTGCGGTCAAATGCCCCGTGGTGCCCAGCTTTTGCGCCAGCATGCGCCCCAGGGAGCGCACATACGTGCCACAACCGCAGCGCAGCGTAAAAGAAATTTTATTTTTTCCGTCAAAGGCCAGGTCGTCCCAACCGTCTATTTGCACGGTGTTAAAACGGTCTTGCACGGGTTGGCCTGCGCGGGCCAAATCATACATTTTGCGGCCATTGATTTTTTTGGCGCTAAAAGGGGGAATTTGCTGACGTACCGGGCCGGTGAGCGTTTGTGCGGCCTCAGCAATTTGCGCCAAGGTCAGCGGCGGAACGGGCAGGGTTTGCAGGGGCGTGCCCTGCGCGTCCCAAGAGTCCGTATCCGTGCCCAAACACAGCTCGGCGCGGTAGACCTTGGGCAATTTCAAAAAACGCTCTTGCAAGCGCGTGGCAGCTCTGCCCACCAATAAAATCAACAACCCGGTGGCCATGGGGTCCAAGGTGCCGCTGTGGCCGATGCACTTGGTGCCCAAGGCGCGGCGCGCCACAGCCACCGCATCGTTAGAGGTAAAGCCTTGCGGTTTGTCTAAAAGTAAAAGTCCGCTTATGTCAGTGGGCATGAGAGAGGACATCTTGCACAGCTTGCGCCAGCTCGTCGGCCACGGTTTGCACGGGTTTGCCCATGACCTTAAAGCCGGCCGCGCGGGCATGCCCGCCGCCGCCGAATTTTTGCGCAATGGAGCTGACGTCAATTTTGTTGCGGGAGCGCAAATTGACGGACACCTTGTCCGGCTCTTCTTTAATCAAGGCCGACACTTCCACCCCCGGGATCATCGTGGGTTGGCTGACAATGCCCTGCGTTTGAGACGGCACGGCATTGAGCGGCTCAAAGTCCGCCTGCGTCAGTACAATTTGGCTGTATTTTTTTTGGAACAGCAGCTGCATTTTTTCCAGGGCGCGGCCCAGCAGCTTTAATTCTGTATACGATTTGGTAAAGTAAATGACTTGGTTGATTTTGTTGACGTCGGCGCCCAAGGCCACCAAGGCAGACGCCACGCGCAACGCTTCGGCGGTGGTGTTGGTGTGCAAAAAGCGCCCCGTATCGGTCACCAGGCCGGTATAAAGGCAGGTGGCCTCGTCGGGCGTGGGGAGCAGGTTGTCCTCACTGGCTTCAAAAAGTTGAAAAATGATTTCCGCGGTGGAGGAGGCGGTGGAGTCAATGTGATTGACGTGTCCGTATGCGTCGCTGACCAAGTGGTGGTCAATATTGACCAAGGTCTTGGCGTTTTGCAGGACGCTTTCCAAATCGCCGCCGCGTTTGCGGTCCGAACATTCCAGCAAGATGACCGTGTCAAATTGCGGTTTGGGGGGGAGTTCGTTGACGTGAATTTTCTCCAGCCCCGGCAAGAACAGCAAATCCGTGCCGATCGCTGGCGAGGCATACGCATAGGCGCTTTTACCCAGCCGTTCCAACAAAGAGCACACCGCCAAGGTGCACCCCAGCGAATCTCCGTCCGGGTTCAAATGCCCGGCGACAAAGAAATTTTGCCCTTGGGCAATGGCTTGCCAAATTTGCTGAAAGGAATCGTAATTATTCATGTTCGTGTTCTTTTTCAATTACTTTAAAAATGCTTTCCACGCGGCTGGCTTTCTCCGGCGTGTCGTCGTATTCAAAGCTAAAAGACGGAATGCGCTTTAAGTGCAGCCGGTGGCGCAGCAGGGCGCCGAGCTCTTTGCGCAGCAGCGAGAGCTGCTCTTGCGTTTTCTTTTTGTCCTCCGGGCTGCCGAACACGGAAAAATATACCTTGGCAGAGGCCAAATCTTTGGACACATGCACGGCGGTAATGGTAACAAAACCGCCGAAATTGCCCGCCGCCGTCATCTTGGTGATGATGGTGTTAATCTCTTGCAAGAAAAGGGTTTCTAAGCGTTTAATCCGGTCTATCATAGCCTTATTATAGCATTTTGAGAGGGAAATTCGCCCCGTTTTGCCCTATAAAAAACCCCCGCCGCAGCGGGGGAAAATTTATTTTTTGGTGTCGCCTTTTTTAATCAAGTGGGCGGTTACGTCGTGCGTGGTAACCAGGCACCCCTTGGGCTGCTTTTCCAGCCACGGCAGCAGGGTCTTTAAAAAGCCGTCAATTTTTTCCGGCAGGTCAATAAATTCAATGATCACCGGGAATTTTTCCACCAGCTCAAAAAAGCGGGTGTTGCGCAGCTCGCTGCTCAGGCCATAGCCCATGGCGCCTTTGGCCGCGGTGCCGCCGCTGATACCGTATTCCTTGGCTTTGCGTACAATGGTTTCGTAGAGCAGGTGGTGGTCCACCACGTCGGTGCTGCTGACGTAAATTTTTAGCATTTTAATCGGTTTCGGTTCCATACTATCCCCTCACATCTTAAACACCGCGCAGGCGGTGAAACGGGTCTGCCGTCTTTTTTATTATAACACTTTCCGACGGAAAAGCAAGCTGTTTTTTTGTGCAGAGAGGCCGTGGCATTTGGGCCTGGGCCGTTATTTTTTGCAAAAAGTTGGCAAGGGAAATTTAGAGGGCTTGCACGATGTTTTTTTTTTGATAAATTTTATCGTAGGAGAAAATTTATCAAAAAAGGAGTCTTTTATGAAAAATCGTTCTACGGGCCGATTAGGCGGCTTTACGCTCATTGAGCTGTTGGTGGTTGTGTTGATTATCGGCATTTTGGCCGCGGTGGCGCTGCCGCAATATCAAAGAGCGGTGCTCAAGGCCCGTTTTGCGGAGGGGCTAAGCAATTTGAAATCCGTAGCGGAGGCAGTGCAGCTGTGCGAACTGGAAAACGGGGAAAATAGTGAGCCCTGCTGGGATTTTAACAATTTAAACATTCAGGTGGGAGAAGATAAATATGCTACGGAGAAAATGCGTAGCACAAAATATTTTAATTACCAAGCCTATACGACAAATGCGAAAAACGCACCAGATATTGTGGCCAATGCAGACTATGTACAAGGAAACAATGAGTGGGATGTGTGTATTTGCAAACACCGGGACGGACATCTCTCCGGCCTGATGGGGGATTGCTACGGGGACCCGGATTGGGATGTGTTGAAAATGTTAAATATAGAACACAACGACGCTTGCTGGTGCTGTTAAGTAACTTAAAAAACCCCCGGTTTTCACCGGGGGCTATTTTTGCTATTGAAGTTTACATCTTGATGCGGCGGGTGACGTTTTCGTGCTTAATGCACTCAATGACGTCGCCTTCTTGCACTCCTTTGAATCCTTCCACTCCTAAGGCATAAGAAAACCCCACCTTGCCTTTGGGCGCAGTGGGGTTTTCAGCGTCATTCAAAGTTTACATCTTGATACGGCGGGTGACGTTTTCGTGCTTAATGCACTCAATGACGTCGCCTTCTTGCACTCCTTTGAATCCTTCCACTCCTAAGGCATAAGAAAACCCCACCTTGCCTTTGGGCGCAGTGGGGTTTTCAGCGTCATTCAAAGTTTACATCTTGATACGGCGGGTGACGTTTTCGTGCTTAATGCACTCAATGACGTCGCCTTCTTGCACTCCTTTGAATCCTTCCACGAGAATGCCGCATTCAAAGCCTTTTTCTACTTCTTTTACGTCGTCTTTGAAGCGTTTGAGGCCGCCGATTTTCCCTTTGCCGACCACTTCTTCGCCGCGCAGCACTTTTACTTCCGCGCCGCGGACCATTTTGCCGCTCTCCACCAGCGAGCCCGAAATAATGCCCGAGCTCAAGCGCAGCACTTTCTTAATAGTGGCCTTGCCCAAGGATACTTCCACCACGTCCGGCTCCAACAAGCCTTCCATGGCGGCTTTGATATCCTCCAGCAATTCAAAGATAATGGTGTAAAGGCGGATTTCGATGCCTTCGTGTTCCGCCTCGGCCTGGGCCTTGTGTTCCACGTCTACGTGGAACCCGATGACCACGGCATTGCTGGCTTTAGCCAACAGAATATCAGACTCGTTGATGTTGCCCGGGGCGGAGAGGATGATATCCAGCTCCACTTCGTCGGACGGAATGCGCAGCAACGCGTCTTTAATGGCCTCAATGGAGCCCTGCACGTCGGCCTTGAGCACAATGGGCAGGCGTTTGACGGTATTCTCGCCGTTTTCGTCCTTGCGCAAGTTCATCAAAGACACTTGCTTGGTGCGGCGGGCGTTAACGTCTTCTTTCTGCGCCAGTTTGCGCTTTTCGGCGGCATAGCGGGCTTCTTTTTCGCTTTCCATGATGTAAAGCGTGTCGCCCACTTGCGGCGGCTCGCCGTTGATGCCCAAAATTTCAGCGGGCACGCTGGGGCCGATTTTTTGGTACCGCTGGCCGTTTTCGTCAATCAAGGCGCGGATGCGGCCGTAGCTGGTGCCCACGATGAACGGATCGCCCACTTTCATGGTGCCTTTTTGCACCAAGACGGTGGCCACCACGCCGCGTTTGTTGTCGCGTTTGGCTTCCAAAATGACGCCTACGCCCAGGCGGTCCGGGTTGGCCTTCAGCTCCATCATTTCCGCCTGCAGGGCAATCATTTCCAGCAGTTTATCAATGTTGATTTTCTTTTTGGCGGAAATTTCCACAAAAATAGTGGAGCCTTGCCATTCCTCAGGCACTAAGCCGTGGGCGGCTAAATCTTGTTTGACGCGGTCCACATTGGCGCCGGGCAGGTCAATTTTGTTGACGGCTACGATAATCGGCGCTCCGGCGGCTTTGGCGTGCTCCATGGCTTCAATGGTCTGGGGCATAATGCCGTCGGTAGCGGACACGACCAAGACCACGATATCCGTGGCTTGGGCGCCGCGGGCGCGCATGGCGGTAAACGCCTCGTGGCCCGGGGTATCCAAAAAGGTCAGCTCTCCGCGCGGCGTACGCACACGGTACGCGCCGATGTGCTGGGTAATGGCGCCGGCTTCGCCCGCCACCACGTTAGAGCTGCGGATAGCGTCTAACAAAGAGGTCTTGCCGTGGTCCACGTGGCCCATAATGGTAATGACCGGGCTGCGCGGCCGCAAGCTGGCGGGGTCGTCTTGCTGCTGCATGATGTGCACGGTTTGCTCGTCCAGCTCGGCTTCGGCCTCTTCAATGCTGTAGCCGCATTCGGAGCAAATCAGCTCCACCATGTCTTTTTCCAAGCGTTGGTTAATGGTGGCAAATACGCCCATCATCATCAACTTTTTGATGAAATCGTTGATTTTGAAATTCATCTTTTCCGCCAAATCTTTCACCGTTTCGGTGCCGATTAAGCGGACGGTTTTGCCCGCGGGTTTTTGCGGAGCCGGGGTCTCTTTGGCCGGGTTGTGATGTCCGTGATGCGGCGCGTGCTGCTGGGCCGGAGCCGGTTGGGGCTTGGACTGCTGCACGTGCGCCGGTTGCGCTTGCGGCTTTGGCGCAGGTTGCGGGGCCGCTTGCGGTTTAGGCGCGGGCTGCACCGTCGGTTTGGGAGCGGCTACAGGAGCCTGCTTTACCTCGGCTTTTGGGGCCGGAGCCGACGCTTCCGGGGCGGCCGGATGAACCGCAGTCCGGACCGGGTGCACGGCGGGCTTTTCGCCCTCGGCTTTCGCCGCTTTTTTGGGAGCGGCTTTCTTCGCTACTGTCTTTTTAGTAACGGGCTTTTTCGCCGTCGTTTCTTTTTTGACGGTCGTCTTTTTCACCGCGGCTTTTTTAGCGGGAGCCTTTTTGGCGGCCGGTTTCTTTTTAATCTCGGAGGAGTCCTCTTCCTTATTTACTTTCTTGGTCGTCATCGGCTTCCTCCTGCGCGGGGGCTTGCGCCTGCGCGTTCTCTAAATGTTTTTTGGCGCTTTCAATAATCTTAGCGGCGGTTTTCTCGCCGATGCCCTGCAAAGCGGCCAAGTGTTCCGGCTCTACGGACGCAATTTTTTCTACGGACGTATAGCCCGCTTTTTGCAAAATTTCAGCCGTTTTGGGGCCAATGCCTTCTACGCCTTCCAAGGTGCCTTGGGTTTGGGCGGCGGCGGCTTCAGCCTCTTGGGCTTTTTGGGTTTCACTCTTTACTTCCAATTCCCACCCGGTCAAGCGGCTGGCCAGCTTAATATTCTGCCAGTCTTTGCCAATGGCAATGGCCAATTGGTCGTCGGGCACGATGATCAACGCTTTCTTTTCGCTCATGCTGACGATTTTGACAAAGTTGGCCTTGGCCGGCGCAATGGAGTTGGCAATGACAGTGGTTACGTCGTCGGAGTAGTTAATCAAGTCAATGCGCTCGCCGGACAATTCGTTCATGACCGCGCGGATGCGGATGCCGCGCATGCCCACGCAAGTGCCGATTGGGTCAATTTTGTGGTCAATGCTGGAGACCAACACTTTGGAGCGGAAACCCGGGTCGCGCTGGACGGCTTTGATTTCCACAATGCCTTCGCTGATTTCGGGCACTTCCACCTTGAACAATTCCTCTAAGAATTTGCCGTTGGCGCGGGACAAAATCACATAGGGTCCGCGTTGGCCTTTGTCCATTTTGTACGCGGCCGATTTGTAGCGCGAGAGCACCGGGTCGTCGCCGATTTCGGCCAAGTCCGCCTGGCTGAGCACCTTGGCGATGATGGCTTTTACGCGGGAACCGTTGGTATAGCGTTCCTTTTTGATTTGTTCGCAGTAAGGCAAAATGGCCTCTACTTTGCCCAAGTCAATAATCAAATCCCGGTCGGAAAAGCGGCGCACGGAGCCCGTGACCACTTCGCCTTCGCGGGGTTTGAATTCTTTGTAAAAATTGTCGCGTTCAATGCCGCGCACTTTTTGGATGAGCACCTGTTTGGCAATTTGCGCCGCAATGCGGGAGAAGTCTTCCACGTCTTGCGTCAGGGTGACAACGTCGCCGGCTTTGGGGTTCTTGAGGTAGGCCTTGGCGGCTTCTACGTCAATTTCCATTTCCGGATTGGTGACCACGTCTACCACGTTGAGCGTTTGGAACGCCTGAATGGTGCCGCTTTGCACGTCAATTTTGGCGCTGATTTGGGCGGTTTTGCCCAGGTTTTTGCGCAGGGCGGACACGAGGGCGTCTTCAATGGTTTTTAAGATGTCTTCGCGTTTGATGTTTTTTTCTCTTTCCAAGCCTTCCAAAGCCAGGATTAAATCTTTAGCAGTTCCTTCCATTTTTGATGTTTCTCCTTATATGTAATGTACGCGCGTGGCGCGGGGTTTTAAAATTCAAGTACGGGGTCCAAATTGGCTTTTTTGATATTATCGTACTTAAAATTAAATTGGTTGGTGCCGTCGTCTAAAATAAAGCCGTCGTCGGCCGCGGAGGCAATGGTGCCCGTAAAAAAGCCGCGCCCTTCTAGCGGGTTCTTGAGCACGATGCGCACGCGCTCGTTAATAAATTTTTTGAAGTGCTCCGGCTTTTTGAGCGCGCGTTTGACGCCCGGGGAGGAAACCTCCAAAATATACGCCCCGTCAATGAGGCTTTCCATTTCCAGCACGGAATCAATTTTATTGCTCAGCTCCGAGCAATCGTCCAGCGTGACGCCGCCGTCCTTGTCTACAAAAAACTGCAAAAGCTTTTTGCGTCCTTGGTTTTGGATGACCAAGTCCACCAGTTCTACGCCTTGGCCTTGCAAGGCGGCCGCTACGGTTTGTTCAATGGTTTTCGGGTCTTTCATAAAACACCTGCCTATTAAGTAAAAAGCGACTTGTTGCCAAGTCGCTCTTTCTAGTACACTCTTATCTTAACATTATATAAGCGCGCTGTCAACCGCTCAAAACTAATCCGTTTTTGGCGTTGACCGGGCCAAAAGGGATTTTTTACCATAACGGTGTAGTTTAATTCCAGCTAGTACATAAGGGGGAAATAATATGAAGAGGGGAATAATGGCAGTGGCCGCCATGGCATTATTGGCTGGCGCTGCTTTTGCACAGAAAGCTCCGGCTGCGGCCCAATCGGCCCCGGCCCGTGTGATTCAACAAGACACCACTACGGTCTATGATGTTTCCACCACCAACAAACGGGGCACCACCCAATACGGCATGGTAGAACAAACCCAAACCACGCCGCAGGGCGGCACGCGTATTATCAGCCAGACCGCCTATGAGGGGTATACGCCCAGCAAAATGGCTTTGGCCAATGAGAAAAAGGGGGAAATATCCTTGGGCGTGGGTGCCAGCTACACCGCCGCCAAAGACAGCGCCGGGGCCCGCTTGAGCGATGTGGGGTGGTCCGGCACGGCCCAAGTGATGTGGGACATGACCGATCACTTTGCCTTGGGCGTGGACTATATGCTCTTGGCCCCGCACAGCCGCAACAATTACCGCGGCAACGGTACTTATAAATATTCCGACTTGCGCTATAACGGCGTAGGCTTGGCCGGCAAATACACCCTTAATGCCTGGGACGCATGGCGCGTGTACATTCCTATGGGGGTGGGCGCGGCGCAAGTACGTATGAAATCAGCCGGCGAGCGTGGCGGCGTGGCCACCGCGCAGAGCGATGACAAATGGGGCTTGGACCTGTTTGCCGGGTTGGGCTTGCAATACAATCTGACCAAAGACCTGTTTATGGGCTTGGAATACCGCTACACGGTGGCGTTTGTCAAAGCGGATGATTTGAACCGCTACTACGGCAAAAACCAGTATTTCCAATTCCATGGCGCGTTCTTGCGCATGGGTATGCGGTTTTAAAAGCCCTTATTGGGTAATACGGCGGAGGGGGGAATACTCCCTCCGCCATTTTTGTGGGAAAAATCCCTTTTATTGTTAACCCGGGATGTGGGTGGCGTGATGTCCTTTTCTCTGGGGCAGAAAAGGACCAAAAGGCCCCGCGGGCCTGCGGAGCATAAAAAATAAAAT
>CAVHDF010000018.1:0-25677 GCA_963634865.1 Eggerthellaceae bacterium | reverse complement strand
GAAAATTTTATTTTTTATGCTCCGCAGGCCCGCGGGGCCTTTTGGTCCTTTTCTGCCCCGGAGAAAAGGACATCTATCCGCGGCGGCCTTTTGCCTACTTTTCTGCCCTGGAGAAAAGTAGGAATACATTACGAAACCTTTGGGTCCTTTTCTGCCCCTGAAGAAAAGGACATAAAAAGAGTTGGGCCCTTTGGCCCCTTTCCTTACCAGAAAAAAGAAAACAAAAACCGCCCCGTGAGGGGCGGCATAAATACTTGCGGAACTCGCTTAAACTTAGGCGTTGGCTTTCTTGGCCACGTCCACCAATTGTTTAAACGACACCGGGTCTTTGATCGCCATTTCAGAGAGCATCTTGCGGTTGAGCGTGATGCCGGCTTTCATAATACCGCAGATGAATTTGGAATAGCTCATACCCTCTTCGCGCACGGCGGCGTTGATACGGGTAATCCAAAGCTGGCGGTAATTGTGTTTTTTGTCGCGGCGGTCCACATAAGAGTGCACCCACGATTTACCCAATTGCTGGGTAGCCATGCGCAAGCGGCGGGATTTGTCTCCGTAATAACCGCTGGCGGCTCTTAACAATTTTTTCTTTCTGGCGTGTCTGGGAACGCTAAATTTAATTCTCATTTTGCTTCACCTCTTATTTAGCTACGGGCAGTTGTTTCTGCAAGATGCGTCCGTTGAGGGAGTTCTTTTCAATCACTCCGGTCGCGCGCATGTCATGTTTGCGGGAAGCAGAAACAGGCGTAAGCAAATGTTTTCTGCCGGCTTTGCGGTGGGTATATTTACCCTTTGCGGTCACGCGAAAGCGTTTTTTCGCGCCGCTGTGGTTTTTCATTTTAGGCATTTGTTTTCCTCTAGTTTAATTTCGCGCCGTTGGGCACGCCCTCCCCTACGCAAACCAGTGCGCGGGCAGGTGTTTAGTTAAAAAGAAAGTTAGGCTTTCGGTACGAAAGTCATGGACATGCGGTTGCCCTGCTGTTGCAGGCCGCCGTCCACATTGGCCAAGGGTTCCAGCCGTTTGGCGGCGTCTTGGAGCATTTGCATGCCAATGTCTTTGTGTTGGTTCTCACGTCCGTGGAATACCACGACCAAGCGAACCATATCTTTCTTTTTAAGAAATCCTTCTATTTGTCTGAGTTTGACGTCCAAGTCGTGCGGAGCGATGCGCGATTTAATGCGCAGCTCTTTCATCGTCACTTTGCTCTGTTTCTTCTTGGCGTCTTTGTTCTTTTTGCTCTGTTCAAAAACATACTTGTTGTAATCTAGTATTTTGCAAACAGGCGGCTGGGCGTTGGGTGAAATTTCCACTAAGTCCAGCTCTTGCTCTTTGGCCATTGCGATGGCGACGGAAAGCGGCTTAATGCCGATCATGCTGCCGTCAGAATCAATGACTCTCACTTCTTGTGCACGGATGTTTCCGTTGCGGGTGTACAGGTCTTTTTTAAAGACTCTTCTGTTATCGTATCTGGCCATGTAAATATTCTTGTAAAAAAATCGTCCTTCAGAGGACCTTTCTATTATAGCAAGTTGCGCAAAACGCTGTCAAACCGCCGCAAAGACAAAACCCCGCGGGCTGCGGGGTTTTGGGGCAAGTGCTTAAATCTATTTGCCGGACTTCTTTTGAAACAGCTGTTGCAATTTTTTCAGGTTGCTCTTTTTTTCTGCAGCGATACGGGCTTCTTCCTCTTTACGCTGCTGCTCCCAACGGGCTTCCTGTTCGGCATCAAACTGTTTCACCATGGCGTGGTATTTTTGAGCCTGGGCCTTATATCCCAAAGCTTCGCACAGGTGCCAAGCAGCCACCACATTCCCGGACCCATTAGCCAACAATTTTTCTTGCAAGGCCAAACGGCGGCGGGCCAAATCCGGGCGCTCACGGTAAGCAGCGATAATTTGCGCATCTTCCAAGCACGGCCCGATCCACTGCGGACCGAAAATTCTGTATTCTACCAAAAAATCTTGGTGTTCATAGATTTGCAAAAAATCGGGACGCATTTTTTTCGCTTTTTCAAAAATTTTGTAGGCCTCGTCCACCTGTCTGTCGGAAATAGAAATCCCGCCGTCGGCCCAACTTTCGCTCATAATAATTACCGCATAATTATAAACGGCATTAAAATTGCCGGGGTTCTTTTCATAGCGGCTCTTGGCCAGATAAAAAATATTGATTTGTTGCTGGTTTTCCAAGTACCGATCGTACTTTTCATACTGAAAAGTACCCGGCATTCTGGAGAGTTCAATCCGCTCCATTTTGCGGACTTTCTGTTCCAATTCATCGTCCGTATATTCATTAGTATGGACGGCCCGGTCCACGACGTTGACGCCAGCCAAACGGCAGGTCTGCGATTGCGCCATGGCCGCCGCACCGGTCAAACAAAAAACCAAAAGCATTACCCATTTTTTCATAGTTTTCTCCTGTGTTTCTTTAAGTATATTTTAGAAAAATCCCCCTCGGAAAACATGAGCCCTTGGGCCCATACCGCCGCGGTAAAAGGGCCCAGGGACTTTTTAGGCCCTCTCCGACGCACAAGCAAGCCGTGCGCAGCGGGGGACAAATATAGTAAAATAAATTAACAATTTAGACGAGGTACAAAAGATCTATGAGCAACCGCAGAATGGCCAGAGAATGTGCTTTGCAATGCCTTTACTACGCCGACAGCGCCAAAATGCTGGACGGCGACAAAGTGGAGCCGTACGTGGAGGACTTTCAGCGGGAGCTGGGGGAAAACTTCCCTTTCTGCCAAGACCTCGTGGAGGGCACCACCCGCAATTTGCCGCAGATAGACACCTTGGTGTCTAAGTACGCGCGCAATTGGACCATTGACCGCATGTCGGTGGTGGACCGCTCCATCCTGCGCATGGCCGCATACGAACTGGTCTTCAGCCAAGAAAAGACCCCCGTACCGGCCGTCATTGACGAAGCCATTGAACTGGCTAAAAAATATTCTACCGATAACTCCGGCAAGTTCATCAACGGCCTGCTGGACCAATTAAAAAAAGAACGCAAATAACCGGGGCTGCATATGGTAGCCAATCCTGCCGAAGAAATTGTCAAGCTGCGCCAAGAAATAGAGCACCACAATCATCTCTATTATGATTTGGACGAACCTGTTTTGTCCGATACGCAGTACGACGAGCTGTACAAAAAATTGCAAGCCCTGGAAGCGCAATATCCCCAATTTATCACGCCCGATTCCCCCACCCAGCGGGTGGGCGGCACCGTCAGCGCCACGTTTGCACCCGTTGTACACGCCGTGCCCATGATGAGCTTGGATAATTCCTATGACGCCTTGGACGTACGCGCCTGGCACGACCGCTGCCGCAAGGCCTTGGGCGTAGAGACTTTTGACATGGTGCTGGAAGCCAAAATTGACGGCGTTTCCTGCTCTCTGACCTACACCGACGGCGTTTTAACCACGGCCGCCAGCCGCGGCGACGGCAAAACCGGCGAGGACATTACCGTCAATGTGATGACCATACGGGGCATCCCGCACCAACTGGAAAACGCCCCCGCGGGCACCTTGGAAATCCGGGGCGAAATTTATTTGGATAAAAAGGACTTGGCCCTTTTAAACCAACGCCAAGCAGAGCGCAACCAAAGCATCTTTGCCAATACGCGCAACGCAGCGGCGGGCTCCTTGCGCCAAAAAGACCCCAAAATCACCGCCCAACGCCCGTTGCAATTTTTTGCCCATTCCTTTGGCACGGGGGACATCGGAGCGGACAGCTTTAGCGCGTTTATTGACGATTGCAAAAAATGGGGCTTTGCCGTCTCCCCCGTGCGCCTGCAAACCGACGACATCAACGAAATCATTCGCTTTTACGAAAATTTTGACGAAAAAAGAAACGATTTACCTTTTGACGCCGACGGCTTGGTCATCAAGGTCAATTCCTTTGCCCTGCAACGGCAGCTGGGCGCCACCGCCAAAAGCCCCCGCTGGGCCATTGCCTTTAAATATCCGGCGCAGCAAGCCACCACCACCTTAAACCAAGTGATTTTTTCCGTCGGACGCTCTGGCATTATTACCCCGGTGGCACAGGTGGAGCCGGTATCTTGCGCGGGGGTCGTTATTTCCAATGCCACACTGCATAATTTTGACGAAATCAAACGCTTGGGCGTGCGCGTAGGCGACAAGATTATCATTGAGCGCGCGGGGGAAGTCATCCCCAAAATCATCAAGGTGGCCGAACATATAGGCCAAGAGGAATTGCTGCCGCCGACCACTTGCCCCTCGTGCGGACGGCCCATTTACAAAGCCGATGACGAAGTAGGCTACTATTGCATTAACCCCGCCTGCCCGGCGCAAATCAAGGGGCGCATTTTGCACTTTGCCAGCCG
This sequence comes from Eggerthellaceae bacterium, assembly GCA_963634865.1. Taxonomy (GTDB): domain Bacteria; phylum Elusimicrobiota; class Elusimicrobia; order Elusimicrobiales; family Elusimicrobiaceae; genus Avelusimicrobium. Next base: position 21,338 of record CAVHDF010000018.1, on the reverse strand, counting down.
GGGCGCTATGGATATTGAGGGCATGGGCGATGTGGTGGTGGATGACTTGGTGGATTTAAAATTTGTGACCAATTTTTCGGATTTGTACGCGCTGTCTTTCTTTCATCTGCTTTCTTTAAAACATTTCCAAGAGCGCAAATCCCAAAAGATTTTAGACAGTTTGGAAGAAAGCAAAAAGCGGCCCCTTTCGCGCCTGTTGTTTGCCCTGGGCATTGCTTTTGTAGGGGCCAAAAATAGCGAAGTATTGGCCGACCATTTCCATACATTAGACAATTTGGCCAAAGCCTCTTTGGAAGAGTTGAAGGCCATTAAGGACATCGGCGACGTAGTGTCGCAAAGTGTATACGACTTTTTCCACGACCCGGAGGCCCTGCACCAAATAGAGCTTCTGCGCACGGCGGGGCTAAACTTTACCCAACCGCAAAAACAAGTCTCTTCCCACGCGTTGGAAGGAATGACGGTGGTGTTCACCGGAGAAATGCAAGGCTTGACCCGCACCCAGGCCGAAAAACTGGCGCAAGCGCACGGGGCCAAAACCAGCAGCACCGTATCGGCCAAAACTTCCTTGGTGGTGGCCGCCAAAGCCGCCGGACTAAAACTAAAAAAAGCGCAAGAACTGGGCGTCAAAATCATCACGCCCGAGGAATTCCTTGCGCTAATCGGTCAGTCAATCTAAAGACAATTACAGCGGATAAAGGCCGTGAATGATCGTGCCAGTTTGGTTAGGGCCGACCCCATACTGAAAGGCCCTATTTGCAAAAAGCATTTGCTTGCCACCCAAAGACTGGCAAAGCGCTTGGCTTTCTGACGGGGCACTACTGCCACCCCCAACGGCTCCGCCGCCCGAGTTGCTTCTCCCGCCGATGCTAATACAATAATGCATCCCCGGGGTCCAACTCCCCGTGCCGCTGATGTGCTGCCCGGCAATGGCATACCCCACACCCCAATTGGAATTGATAATAGCAAAATATCCCCACGGAGTAATGTGCAGCAGAGTCCCCTCGCTGTTTTGTTTGGTGGAATACTCGTCCGTCGCCACATTGGTGGAAAAACTGCCCGGCACAGAAACCGACAAATCCTCAAACGAGCTGGCATACGTGCCGTTGGCCAAGTAATATTCTTCCTGCGCGTCGCTGATCGCGCGCAGCAAAGGCACTTGCCCCATCAGGCGGCTTTTAATGACCGCCTTTTTATACTGTGGCAAAGCCACCGCGGACAAAATGCCGATAATCAGCACAACCACCAACAATTCAATCAGGGTAAAACCTTTGGCAAAGGGGAGAGTTTTCATAAGGGGCTCCTTGGGGAATCTTTTCTTTTAGTATATTAGAAATGCTCTCACAAAGCAACCCCCGGTTGCCCCGGGGGTTGTTTTATTCGCTTAAGAGTTCGCCGTCTACGGAACAAAACTTCAAATTCCACAAGGCATATCGTTCCGCCAGTTTATTTTTAGGCACCCGCAACGACGGGTTGCGCCGCGCACGGTAACGCTGCACAAAATAATAGGGGGCGTTTTTATAGTCGCTGCCCGTGTCGCGCGACAGCACGAAATAATGCTTTTCATTTTTGGTCACGGGCAACACATACAAGCCTAAATGTTTCCGCAGGGTTTCGTCGGAGCACGCCGTTTGCTGCCGGACCACTTCCAGCTCCGCGCGGGAAATTTCCACATAGCCGTTGTTATACAATTCATCTACGCGCTTGGCCACCTTATCCAAAAAATCCTGCGACGGGGGAACGGCCTCTTTGGGCAACAGATACGCCTTGCGCCCTTGCAATGCCTCGGTATAGACATAGAACCCGCTGTCGGTCAGCGAGCTGTCCGGCAAGAAGATTTTTTGCCCTTTCATGTCCCGCAAGTCAAACACGTCCTGCATCCGCACCCCGGCCTTTTGAAACACGCCAATGGCGTCTTGGCCGATTTGCTTTTGCAAGGCATTGTAACCGCTGATCGTGAGCACTTCCCGTGCAAAGCTGGTGTCCTTGAACAAAACCACCGTGTAATCGGCGGGCAGTTTGGGGTATTTTTCCTTTAAATATTCTATACCGCCGCGCTGCTCGGCCGAGTGCATTTTCACAAACAATTCTCTGTCTGAAGCAGAGAGCTCTTTTTTATCCGGCAATACGGCGTAGCGCTGTTTGAGCGCCTCCAGCATTTCTTCATCTGAAAAGTACACCGGCTCCAAGGCAATCAGCCGCTTGCGGGCAATCAGGTTCAACGGCTCCACGGCCAGGGCAGTTTTGTACATCTCGGCCGCAGCCTTTTGGTCCCCTTGCGCCTGTGTGATGACGGCTTTGCCTACCAAAGAATTGACATACGCTTCGTTAAAGCTCAGCGAGCGGTTGTAATAAGCCAAAGCGGCCTTGTTCTGCCCCTTTTTAAGTGCAATGTCGCCCAGCATAGAGTAAGTATAAGAGAAATAGGGGGAAGAACGTTTCATATTCTTCAACGCGGCCAAAAAATAGTTTTGTGCGCCGTCCAAATCATCTTGTTTCAAGCACACGCCACCCAAGCTGAGCAGGGCGTCCACATTTTTGCTGTCCATTTGCAAACACTTGGTAAAGCTGACCCGCGCCCGCACAAAATCTTGGCCGGCAAATTCTTTTTTACCCTGCTCCATGCACGCGCCAAACGGCGTTTGCGCCGTCAGCACCCCGGAGCAAAGCAATACATTAGCGAGCAAAAACAGTTTGAAATAACGCATAAATACAGTGTAGCAATTTTTCTGATTTTGTAAGTTTGACGGGCCGCGCAAACGCAAAACCCGTTTTTTCTATTTTAGCAAGATTTGCTTGGTAAACGCACCCCATCACGCGGCAGGGCAGCATTTTGCGGGCGGGAAAAGTGCGCATAGTCTGCACCGCTTGCGCGTAAAAACCGCGGGCGGTTTGCGCCAAAGAAGCCAACACGGCAGGGACTTTTTCCGGGTGGGTATTTTGCAAAATATCCTCGCGCGTTAACCCGCACTTCGCCAGCAAATCTTGCGGCAAATACACACGCCCCAAGCGGGCGTCGTCCTGCACGTCCCGCACGATATTGGTCAGCTGCACGGCAAAGCCCAGTTGCCGCGCCAAGGTCTGCGCTTGGGGGCCTTTTACGCCCAAAATGTCCAATGTCGCCAACCCCACAATGCCCGCCACCCGCCACAGGTACCATTCCAACTCTTGCAATGTAGCGTAGGTGCGGCCCTGTACATCGGCCCGCATACCCTCAATGAGCAAAAGGAAACGGTCCTGCTCCATGCCAAAAGCTTGCGCCACTTCAAAAAGTTCCTTGCCCAGTTCCGTCTGCGCCCGGCCCGCCCAAGCGCGGGCGATTTCCTCTTGCCAAAAAGAAAGCTCCTTTTCGGGGTCTTGGACTTCAGGCTCGTCGGCCAAATCGTCCATTAAACGGCAAAAGGCATAATAAGCGGCCAGGGCTTCGCGGCGGCGCTTTTCCAAAAACAGAAAGGCCGGGCCGAAACTGGACTTTTTGTAAGAGGCGTGGTCCGGGGTCATTTTTGTTTTCCGTTTTGATAAATATAAGATAACGCCGCGCCGGTGGCCGTGGCGTAAATGGAGTGGCTGGGAATAATAAAATTAATGTGATAGAGCCGCTCCACTTGTTTAAACAGCACCGAAGCGCAAGGCACCGTGCTTAAAGTGCCGGTCAAAATAACGTCCTTCACTTGGTGATTGCGGCAGGCGAACACCGCCAGCATGCCAATGGTTTGAAACACCATATTCAGCACGCCGCGGGCCAAATCCTCCGAGGTGGCACCGTCAGCCATTTTGCCAAAGTTAGAGGCCGTCACTTCCGGAGACAGCGTGGAAATATCCCCGCTGCAAATATCGGAAATATTCAAATCCACTTTTTTTAAATCCCCGCGGTGGGCCATATCCACCACCGTCTCAAAGGAGCGCGCATTGCACAGCTTGCTGCACAAGCCCAGCACCGTGCCGCCGCCCACGCCGGAGCCGCCAATGTGACGGATGCCGTCTTTGCCAGCGCGCACAAACGCCGTGCCCGTGCCCATGCTGACAATCAACCCTTCCTCTTTTTTAGACAAGGCCAGCCCGCCTAAACCAATGGCTTGAAATTCATCCACTTGCCGGGCGGGAATACCGTAAATTTCATCTTTAAACAAAGACGACCCCACCCCGGTCAACACAATTTGCTTCACTTGCGAAAGAGACAATTTGTTCTCGTTAACAAATTTGCCCAACGCCCCATAGGCCGAGGTCAGCGGATCGGCCGCTTCCACTTGCTCGCGCCCGATCAACTTGCCGTCCTCGTAGTAGCCGACAATCTTGGTGGTGGAACCACCCACGTCTATTCCGATGATTACGTTCATTATTTTTCCTCTAAGCCAATAGATTTCAGGAACGGGCCGATGTCCTCTTTGCGGCCCAAAAAGTTTTGCACCATTTGCTCTTCGTCCAAGGTGCCGCCCTTCTCCAGAATTTCCCGGCGGAATTTCAAACCCGTTTGCGGGTTGAACACGCCGGATTTTTCAAACTCATGGAAGAAGTCCTCCGCAATAACCTCCGACCACAAATAGCCGTAATAACCCGCGTCGTACCCGCCCATGATGTGCCCAAACGAAGCCTGCGGATAGGTGTTTTTGGTCAAGGGCAACCCACGGATTTTTTTGGTCAAATAGAAATACGTTTTCGTGGTGTCCGGCGTTTTGGAGCGCGTATGCAACGTCATATCATACTGGGCAAAAAAGTTTTGCCGCAAGTACGCGCCACCCGCGCCGAAATTTTTGGCGGCAATCATCTTTTTAATTAACTCATCGGGCAACGGCTCGCCGGTTTTATAGTGGCGGCTGATTTTTTTAAGCACTTGCGGGTTCCACGCCCAGCGCTCCAGCATTTGACTGGGAGCTTCTACAAAGTCCCAACTGACGCTGGTCCCCGCTTGGGAGCCGTAGCGCGCCTTCGTCAACGCGTTATGCAGCACATGCCCAAACTCGTGGAACAAAGTGCTGACTTCACCATGTTTAAGCAAGGACGGCGTATCGGCGGAGGGCTTGTTCATATTGGCCACAATGGCTACAAACGGCACCTGATAGGTTCCGTCTTCTTTCTCTTGCCCGCCGACCAAGTCAAAACAGGCCGCGTGTTTGTATTTTCCTTCGCGCGGGTACAAGTCCATATAAAAATAGGCCACCAAGGAACCGTCAGCTTGGTTGACGATTTTAAAGGCTTTCACATCCGGGTGCCACACCGGGATGTTTACCGGCTCAAAGGCAATGCCAAACAAGTTGCCAAACAAATCCAACATACCGCTGATGACCACGTCCGACGGAAAATATTCTTTGATTTTTTCCGAATCCAAATCCAAATATTCCTTTTTGTATTTATTGGCCCAATAGCCGCTTTCATACGGGAGCAAGGTGCGGCTCTTCCCGCCGGTCTTTTCATTTTTGTAAGCGATTAAATTTTTGTCCTCTCTTTTGGCCATGGGTTTGAGGCGCTTTTCTAAGTCTTTCAAAAAGGCAAACACCCGCTGCGGGTTTTTGGCCATGCGGTTTTCCAGCTTGAGCTGCGCATGCGTTTTATACCCCAGCAAATGCGCGATTTGGCGGCGCAGCGTGAGCGTTTTTTCCAGCAAGTCCACGTTCTCATGTCCGCCACGGCGGTTGTATTTAAATTCCAATTCTTTCCGCGCGGCTGCGTCATCTGCGTTGAGCATAAAGGGCACATAGTCGGGGTAATCTAACGTAATGCGGTATTTGCCGTCGGCGGTCTTTTGCAATTTGGAAATGTAGTCCGCTCCCAATCCTTTCAGCTGTTCTTGCGTTACATCCAATTCGTCTTTATACTCTTGGATGTTTTTGTCAAACTGGATAATGTACTGCGCTTTTTCTTTGTTTAAATTTTTAAAGGTTTCCAGGTCGGCGTCGTTTAAATCCATACCGCTGTTTTTAAAACCAATCATCATATCTTTCAGCAGCAAGGCTTGATCCGGCTCCAGGGTGGGCTTGGTATCGGCATACGCCTTAATGGCGCGGTACACGTCGCGCCGGGTGGCAATGTCCACCATGTATTGGCTCATTTGCATTTGCAGCGCCAGCGCCGCATCGCGGAAGGCTTTATCCGTAGACACATAAGACAAAAACCCGCTCATGCCCAAGGCGTCGCCGTAGTGTTCAAAAGCGCGCTCATAGCCCAGCACAGTGTTTTCAAAGCTGCGCTGCTCATCGGGAATGGCCACCAAAGCATCTAATTCTTTTTCCAACTGTTTGCGGGCGGCGGCTTCGGCCGGGGCCAAATCCTCCGCTTTGTAGTCAAAATGCAAGACGCCGTTTCTGAACATATTTTCCATACCGAACACTCCCGCCGCTGAGGCTAAAATAAAAATAAGCACTACCCATTTTTTCATAAGACAATCATCCGTTTAATTTGTTACACTAAAAGGACCGGCCGCCGCTGCGGGCGGCGGAATATAAAATATAACAAGCGCAACCTAGATTTGTTATAATTTATATTATATTAATTCACGAGGAATTAAGAACCGAAAATGTACGAACCTTTCGTTCCCAAAGAAATATTCCTTACCAAAGGAATCGGCCGGCACAAAGAAAAACTGGCGAGCTTTGAAGAAGCCTTGCGCGATGCAAAGATCGCTCCGTTTAACATTGTGCCCGTGTCCAGCATTTTTCCCCCGGGATGCAAAACCATCCCCGTGTCCAAAGGTGTCAGCCAACTGCGCCCGGGCCAAATCCTGCACTGCGTGATCAGCCGCAATACCAGCAATGAGTATCGCCGCTTGATTTCCGCCTCTGTGGGCTTGGCTATTCCCAAAGACGGCAACAAAACCCACGGTTATATTTCCGAGCACCACAGCTTTGGTGAAACGGATAAACAAGCCGGCGATTACGCCGAAGACTTGGCCGCGTTGATGTTGTCCACCACCCTGGGCATTGAGTTTGACAACAACACCACCTGGGACCAAAAAGAAGAAATTTGGAAAATGAGCGGCAAGATCGTCCGCACGACCAACATCACGCAGTCTGCTATCTGCGTGGAAGGTTTGTGGACCACCGTCGTCGCTGCCGCCGTGTTTGTCAAATAATCGAGATTGTTGTGAGCGATAACGTACAAACCGATAAGTTTATGGGGCTAGAGAGCAAAAACAGCTCTCTAGCCCGTTGTAAATTCGCCGTCGTACCCGTGCCGTTTGAAAAAACGGTCTGCTACGGGCACGGCACGGCCAAAGGTCCCGCCGCCGTCATTGAAGCCTCCACCCAAATTGAGCTCTACGACGAAGAAACCCGCACCGAAACCTGGGAAGAGGGCATCTGCACCCTGCCCGCGGTGAACTGCGCCGGCTCTACGACCAAAGTTTTCAAAGAGATAGATAAAACGGTCCGCGCCTTGATGCAGCACAAGCAGTGCATTCCGTTCTACATCGGCGGAGAACACACCGTCACGCAGGCCTTGGCGCAGCCTTATATTGAGGCGCACAAGAACCTGAGCATTCTGCACTTTGACGCGCATGCCGACTTGCGTGAAACCTTTGAAGGCACGCCCAAAAGCCACGCCTGCGCGCTGTACCCAGCCTCCCGCCAGGTGCCGGTGGTGCAGGTGGGCATCCGCAGCGTCGCCAGCGAAGAAAAGCAATATTGCAATGCCGGCAAGGTAACCACCTTTTTAATGCACGAGCACCGCGATGTCAATAAACTCATCCCGCAAGTGCTTAAAAAGCTCACGGACACGGTATACATCACCATTGACGTAGACGGCTTTGATCCGTCCGTCATCCCGGCCACGGGCACGCCGCAACCCGGCGGGTTTGGCTGGTATGAAGCGCTGGACTTGTTCCGCGCCGTCATCGCCGCTAAAAAAATTGTGGCAGTGGACGTGGTGGAAGCGTGCCAACGCAAGGCCGACCCCATTACGGAGTTTAATACATCCAAGCTGATTTACCGCTTGATGGGGTATTTGACCGTAAAGAAAAACAAATAGTTTTTCGGAAGTGAAAAAGAACCACAAAAAACCCGCACCGATTGGTGCGGGTTTTTTGCAAACTTAGTAGACTTAGAAGTAGAACCGGCCGGTAATAGCGCCGCTTAAGCCCGTGCGGTCAGAATAGACTGCCTCGTTTTTTTCAATTTTGGCATTGAAAGTATACTGGGCTTCCACGCCCAACGCAAACCACTTGGAAAAGCGGTACTCCGCACCCGCCACCAAATGGGGCACTACTTTGCTTTTGTGCTCTTTCTCTTCCGCCCCAGTAGATTCTTCAAATTTAAACTGTGAACGGAAATAAGAAATTCCAACTCCGGCAAACGGGCTCCACGCTTTTACGCCGTTATCTCTTTTATAGTAAACAGTCAACGGAACCGCAAACGTGTTCTCTGTAAATTTGGCCCAAGACCCGGCATAGGACATCTCCAACTCATTTTCTCCAAAGCCGGTCCAGCCTAACTTAACACCCAATTTGTTGGATTCGTCATTCAAAGTCCATTCATACAACGCTTCTACGCCAAAAATGCCGCTATTTTGATCCAACTCCGTGTTCACCATAGAGCGGTCCTGCAGTTCTTTCAAAGTTTCCGGGTCATTTTCACCTACACCCAGTTTCAAGCCCAAGCCCCAGTTATCGGCAAAGACAGCCGGAGCAAAAAATAATACGCCCAGCAGGGCAACCAACCATTTCTTCATTTCATTCTCCTTAGGGGGAAATTAACTACTTATAGACTATACTAATTTTTCGTCTACAAAACCACTTTTACAACGGGGGCAACGGCCCGACTTGCGCGCCGGTAGCTGCCTGCCAAGGGGTTTTAAGGCCTTGTTTGGCCACGTCGTCAAAACCCCATTTGTCTTTAAAAGAAAGTACTTTTTTGTATTGTGCTTGCGCCAAATCCCGCAAGCCCAAGGCGTCATACACTTGGCCCAAGCGGTATTCGTTCCACACCCCCCAGCGGCTGGGCGCTTGAGCGACCAACGCCTTTTGCCCGGCTTCAAAGGCTTCCCGCGCGGCCTGCCATTGCCCTTGCGCCATCAGCGCGGTGCCGATGGCCGTATACGCCCGGGAAATGTAAATATCTTTATAGAACGGGTCCGTGCCGATCAACGCCAGAAACTCCTTCCCGCCGGAGAGCACCTGCTCATATTGACCCGTCTCAAACAGGCAAATCAGCTCTACATAGTGCATGAGCGGATTGTCCGGGAATTTGGCGCGCAGCTGGCGGATGTATTGCAGAGATTTCTCCGGCGCATAATATTTACTGCCGCGGGTATTTTGCACCTCTATCAAAATCAGTTTGGCGCTGTCTGCGGTGAACATGGCCTTCTCCCGGGCGGAATTGAGCTGAGACACCCCTTGGTCCGGGTTGCCTTTAATGGCCACAATTTTGGCCAAAATTTTAATCACGCTGGGTAAAGTCCCCGCAAAATAATTGTAAATACCCAAGCCGAAATATGCATCGTAATACGTGGGGTCTAATTGAAGGGACTTTTCCAGATTTTTGATAGCGCGGCGGCCGGAAAAATATGCCGTCACCCAACTGCGCGTACGCATGGAAAACATCGCCCGCAGGCCATATAGCGCGCCCAAGCCCATATAGGCGTTGGGGTCATCGGGGTTTTTCTTAAGCCAGCGCTTGATGCCGTCTATGGAGTCATCCAATGTTTTTTCAAATACCTTGCGCTGCTGGTCGTCGCTGGTTTCAAATTCATATTCGTATCGGCTCCAGGCAATCATCGCATTGCCAAAGTGTGCAAACGGATGATCGGGATACAAGGCAAAGACCTTTTCTATATTTTCCTGTGCGGTGGCAAAGTCCAAGCTGTATACGCCGTTAATCCCCACCGTGGCGTATTGCATCACCTCGGGGGGCAGTTTAATCTCGCCGTAAGACGGCGCAGCCGCACTGATCAACAAACCCAGTGCGGCCACGAGTGTAAAAAAACGTCGCATTATTTCTTGGCCTCAATTTTGTCCTTGCCAAAATACGGGCGCAAGGCGGGCGGAATAATGACGGAGCCGTCGGCTTGTTGGAAGTTCTCCAAAATGGCGGCAAAGGTGCGGCCCACGGCCAATCCGCTGCCATTTAAGGTGTGTACGTATTCCAATTTGCCCTGGGCGTTTTTGTAGCGCAGCCCCATGCGGCGGGCCTGGAAGTCCAAGCAATTGGAGCAAGAGGAAATCTCGCGGAAGCGGTTTTCGCTGGGCATCCACACTTCAATGTCATAGGTCTTGGCCGACGAAAAACCGATATCGCCCGAGCACAACTCCACCACGTGGTAAGGCAGGCCCAGTTCCTTGAGCACTTCTTGTGCGTCAGAGACCATAATCTCCAACATTTGGTAGGAGTTTTCCGGCTTGGAAATCATCACCAGCTCCACCTTGTTAAATTGGTGGTTGCGGATCAAACCGCGGGTGTCTTTGCCGTACGTGCCCGACTCTTTGCGGAAGCACGGCGTCCACGCCGTCAGTTTGATAGGTAGTTCCGCCTCGGCAATGGTGCGGCCGCGGTTTAAGTTGGTCAGCGGAATTTCGGCGGTGGAAATCAAAAACTGTTTCGGCTCGCCGGTCAGTTCATACATATCTTCGCGGAATTTAGGCAGCTGGCCGGTGCCAAACAAAATTTCTTCATTGACGATGACCGGGGGCAGAATTTCCGTATAGCCCTTGCGCGCGTGCATATCCAACATAAAAGAAATGATAGCGCGCTCCAAGCGGGCGCCGTCGCCCTTGTACAAGGCAAAGCGGCTGCCGGAAAGCGTGGCCGCGGCGGCAAAGTCCAAAATGCCCAAGTTCTCACCGACGGCTTGGTGGTCCAAGGGTTTAAAATCAAATTTAGGCAAAGGCAAGGTGCAAGGCAAATATTCCGGGTTGTCCGCGTCAGACTTGCCCACAGGAATGTGTTCGTTGGGCAGGTTGGGGATGCTTAGGAGCAAATCATCAATGTGTTTTTTAAGCGGGTCCAATTCCGCTTCTTTTTGGGCCATTTCTTCTTTGAGTTGGCCCACCTGCGCCATGGCCTCTTTGGCGGCTTCGTCACCTTTTTCTTTCTTAATCACGCCGATTTGCTTAGACAAACTATTGCGTTTAGCGCGCAGTTCTTCCACTGCGGCCAATACTTTTTTGTAGGCGTCATATACGCCCAGCACTTCGTCAATTTGCGCGGCCAGCTCCGGCTTGCGCAAAGACAAGCGGCGTTTAACCTCGTCGGGATTTGCAATAATTTGTTTGATGTCTAACATAAATTTACCTCGTTTCTTCTTCGTCTAAATTTACCATATACGGCTGCGGGAAAAAATGCCGGTACGGCTTAATTGTTTTGGCGGCGTATTCCAAAGCGTATGTGCCCAACAAACGGGTGCTCACCGGGGCCACCGCACTTTGGCTAGCCACCAACACCCCCACCAACAAAAACAATCCGACCGTCAACAACTTCACCACTGCAAAAAATCCGCCCAGCGCTAAGCGTGATAAACTGCTTTGCTGCGTCACCGGTTTCATTGTTTCCCCCGGCGTTTGGCCAATTCTTTGGTAAAACTTTTGACCAAGCTGCGGGCAATGTAATCGGCCGCGTTGAGCGCGCTGGAGCTCTCTTGCGACAGCGAACCAATCCAAATAATTTCCGCCGTTTCCACATCCACCAATTTGGCGATAATCCCCACCTGCGCGTCAATGGTGTACTGGCTGGGGCGCACGTCGGTGCTGTGGGTATACTGCGTGCCTACATTTTGGGTATACGCGGCGTAGCTGCCGTCGGGCAATTGCCGGATGCCTTGTGCATACACCGGGTGAGATTCCGTGCGGCGGGTGGACACCAAGGTCATCTCCGTGCGGGTGGGCGTGTAAGAGGTGACCTCTCCAATCAGCAAAACGTCCACGCCTAAAATTTCCCCGATTTTTTTGGTGGTCGCCGGGGACAAATACCCTGATACAGAAATATTGTGCTCGCCCAACACTTGCTCCAGCTGGGCGCGTTCCACCACCTTAAAGCCCGACTCTATTAAATATTTGGCAAATAAATTTTCCACGCCGGACAACCCGCTATACGGGCTGGAAAAGCCCATGACCCCAATGCGGTTCATTTGGCTGAAATCATAGCTTTGGCTGATGACGGTTTTGGGGGTACACCCCGCAAACCAAAAAAGCCCCAGCAGGAAAATGAAAAATTTTTTCATAGTTTTATTATATAATTTTTCCCGCCGGTTATTCGGGGCGTTTGGCCGGAAATGATATAATGAAAAGATGACAAACACCTTTTTAGAAAAAGCCAAAAACCTCAAGCTTTTGCTGACCGACGTAGACGGCGTGCTGACCGACAGCAAACTGGTATGGTACACCGATGGCAACGGCAAACACATTGAGGTCAAAAATTTTGAATCCTTAGACGGCATGGGGTTGATTTTTCTGCGCGCGTGCGGCATTCGCACCGGGATTATTTCCCGCGGCAGTGCGCCCGTGTTGCAAAACTGGGCCCGCATGCTGGGCATGGATTTGCTCTACTACGACGTGCGCAACAAAACCGCCGCGCTGCAGGATGCGTGCGAGCGTCTTCACATCTCCCCCGAAGAAGCGGCGTTTATTGGGGACGATATCATAGACCTGGGCGTATTGCAAGCGGCCGGGCTGCCGCTGACGGTGGCCAACGGCGTAGCGGAAGTGCAGCAAGTGGCGCAGTATGCTTCCCCTAAACGAGGCGGAGAGGGGGCGGTGCGCGATATCTGCGAGCAAATTTTAAAAGCGCGCGGCCAATGGGACGGCGTCGTGCGGGATGTGGCCGCCGGTGTGTTTAAGGACCCGGAAAATAATTTGGTCATTGTCAAAACCACCCCAAAAAATTAAAATATAATTAGGTCCCCCAAAAAGACCGCCAAAGGAGATTTATGAAAAAATTATTCATTCTGACCGCACTTTTGTGCGCCCCGGCCCTGTATGCCGCGCAGCAATATGCCTGCTGTGCGTATGAAGAAACCCCCAAATACGGGCTGAAAACCAACACCACCCGCGTGGAGTTCTACGGCGGCGTGGCCTTGCCGGAAAAAGAATGGTCCGAAAACGGCCAAACCTTGCAAATCGGCGATACGGGCTTTTCTGCGGGTATTGCGTTTGTGCGCAATATTCTGCCGTGGCTGACCGTGGGCTTGGACGGCAACTATGCCGGCTTTTCCAAAGGTGACGACCTTACCACCGCTGCGGGCACCGTCAACTATCGCTCCGGCGTAGCGACGGGCTTGGTCACGGGCAGAGTGTACTTGTTCCCCCATGCCATGACACGCTTGTACGGCACGGCGGGCTTGGGTGCAGGCTATATGTACGCCAAAGAAAAAGACGCCGCCTCCGGCGATACGAACAAAACCTACGACAGCACGGATGTAGCTTGGATGCTGGGCGCCGGGTTGGAATTTGACCTGGACGAAACGGTTGTCTTCGGTGCAGAAGGCCGCTACAACTGGGTGGGCCTGCGCAGCGAAATGAAAGACCGCTTTGGCCATGACAATTACCAATACTGGACGGTCATGCTCAAGCTGGGCGTAAAGTTTTAAACGTCTGTTTTTTCAACACCCGCCGCGCCTAAAGCCCGGCGGGTTTTTTAATCTCTTTTTTGTGCTGCAAAAAATCTCTCCATTTTCTATACTGTTTATGTGAGACGTAAAGCGCATCCCCCCTTTACGTTTTGCTATAATTTAGATAAGATACCCCTATGGAAGACCTCATCGTTAAAGTAGTGCTTGCATTGGTGTTGGGCGGCGTGATGGGTTTGGAGCGGCAGTATAACGACAAACCCGCAGGCTATGCCACCAACTCCATCATCTGCGTGGGCGCCACGCTGTTTACCATCCTTTCGCTCTATATGGCAGAGCTGGGCGGAGATCCCGGCCGTATCGCCGCGCAAATTGTGTCCGGCGTGGGTTTCTTGGGCGCCGGGGCCATTCTGCGCGAAGGCAACAAAATTTCCGGCTTGACGACGGCGGCCGCCGTGTGGTTGGTGGCGGCTATCGGTATGGCCATTGGCTTTGGCCAATATCTGCTGGCCTCCGGCGCGTGCGCGGCGGTGCTACTTATGCAGTTGGGCGTGCGCCGCACCTTGGGCCTGGTGGAAAAATTGCGCCGCTACGATACCATTTATTTAACCTGCGCACCCGAATGGGGCGTAGTGGAATTGATTTGTCAAAAAATTGAAAAACAAAATGTACAGGTCTTAAAAAAAGACGTATCCAAGCATGAAAGCAAGTTCTGCGTGTCTATCGTGGCGACGTTCACGGGACACGAATTTCAAAAGATTACCAGAGAACTGCTGGAAATGCCCGAAGTATACAGCCTGTACAAATAAAAGGAGCGTATAATTACTTCTATGTCACAAACCCCCATCCCGCTGTTTAACTTGCAAAAGCAACACGAATCTTTAAAACCTCAGCTCAATGCCGCCGCATTGGACGCCTTAAATTCCATGCACTGGCTGCTGGGGCCCCAAACCGAAGCCTTTGAAAAAGAATTTGCCGAAATGATCGGCGTGAAACATTGCATCACCTGCTCGTCGGGCGCCAGCGCTATTCAAATTGCTTTGGCGGCCGCCGGCATCGGCGAGGGCGACGAAGTGATCACCACCCCGTTTACGTTTATTGCCACCACGTCCTCTATTTCTCTAACGGGGGCCAAATTCGTATTCGCCGACATTGACCCGCGCACCTACAACATTGACCCCAAAGACATTGAGCGCAAAATCACCAAAAAAACCAAGGCCATTTTGCCCGTGCACCTCTACGGCTACCCCGCCGATATGGACGCGATTATGAATTTGGCGCGCGAACACAATTTAAAAGTCATTGAAGACTGCGCCCAAGCGCACCTGGCCACCGCCGACGGCGTAAAAGTGGGCGGCATTGGGGATGCGGGCGCGTTTAGCTTTTACCCCAGCAAAAACTTAGGGGCCTGCGGCGACGCGGGAGCCATTACTACCAACGACGACGAAATCGCCGACCGCTGCCGCAGCTTGCGCCACAGCGGCCGCGCCAAAGACAAAGCCTATGAGTATGATTTGGAAGGCTCCACCTTGCGCATGGACGAAATCCAAGCGGCCATTTTGCGCGTGAAAATGCGCCACTTGCCCGACTGGACGGAAGCGCGCCAAAAAGTAGCGGCTTTGTACGAAGAAGGCTTGCAGGGCTTGCCCGTTGTCACACCGCCGGTGCCGCCTGCGGGATATTCCCAGTCTTATTATGTATACACGTTGCGTGTAGAAAACCGCGACGAGCTGCAAAAATACCTCAAAGAGCACGGTATTGGCTGCGCGGTATATTACCCGGTGCCGCTGTACAAGCAACCGGCGTATAAACACTTGGGGTTGAAAGCGGAAGACTTCCCCCACGCCGAAAAGGCCGCCAAAGAAGTGCTTTCCATTCCCATGTTCCCGGAGCTGACGCAAGAGCAGGTGTCCCGCGTGTGTGACACCATCCGCGCGTTTTACGAAGGGAAATAAAAAGTTCTTAGTTACATCCCCCCTGCGGATTTTCAGCGGGGGGATTTTTTTCAAGCTATTCAAAAAGATATACGGCGTACCCACCGCTTGATGGATACCCGATGTACCTGCCAGTCAGCCCTTTACATACCTGATGCAGATAACTTTTATCTCTAAAAACCCGGCATTGTCTGATGCTTGGCTCCGCTGCAGAATGGTCAAAGTAGCGAACATAACTTAAACTGCCGTCTGAGAGCATGGCACTGATAGCGCCGTGTCCGTTCGTGCGAACATCTATGCTTAATGTGTAATCCGTGGACGGCGGCATTTGGACATCTAAATTCTCCCTGACTGAGGTGTACTCTCCATTGGCCAAATAATATCTTTCCTCAGCATCAGCCAAAGCGTTCGCGGCAACAAGCAATTGCACATACCGGGCCCGTATAACCGCCGTGCGGTACTGGGGTAAGGCAATGGCGGCGAGAATGCCAATGATGAGGACAACGACCAATAATTCAATCAATGTAAAGCCGCGCAAATATCCTCTCGCTACGTCATTCCCGAAGGAGTGGCGGCCCGCAGGGTTCCAGTATCTGTTGTTTTCCTTGTTTTTACAACAACGGACCCTGGAGCGTTGCACTCCGCCTACCTTCCAGGGTGACGGCAAGGTAGAATGACGGGGTCATTATAAAACATCGTCATCCCCGAAGGTTGTAATCGGGGATCTCAACCGCTTTCGCCGTTTATAAAATCAGGGTCATGCTGAGATGTCTCTGCTCAGCATCTTCCATTTTCCTCGTTGTTTATTTAATAAAGGCAACTACCACAAAAAAATGAAAGAGCCCTTACTTATATCTTTTACAGTTTTTAATTTTATTAATACAAATTTTTCTTAATAAGAAGCAAAAAAGTATTTTTAGAGCGTTTTTTGTGAAAATCTCTCGTCGGAGAAGACAAAAAGCTTTCAAAACAGCTCCTTTTTGCGGTTTTTATTATCTTTACAGGATAGCACTCGCAAAAACAGCAAAAAATGCTTTTGATAGGCAATTAGAGGCCATTAAACTAATTTTGACAGTTTTTGCATAAAAACGAGCCCCTCCCAAATGTTTTCACATGAAAACTTTTTACAAACTGAACAATTTTTGCATAAAAAAAGACCCGGCCTGCAGGACCGGGTCTTTTGGGTAAAACTACTATTTATAACAACTTGGTTTTTAAGCGTCCGGCCAAATTGTCCAACTCTTCCAACGAATTATACTGAATAATCAGCAACCCTTTGGACATTTTTTTGCCGTAGCGCACTTCCACTTTGGTGCCCAGCGCCGCTTGCAAATCGTTTTCAAAGCTGGCCACCTCCGGCGGTTTGGGCGCTTTCGGCGCGGCCGCCGGTTGCAACAAGGCACGGGCCGCATCCTCTGCCTGGCGGACAGACATCTTGCTCTTCTTCATCCGTTGAAAGAGCGCTTCTTTCTTGGCGGAATCAGGCAGCATCAACAAGGCCCGGCCATGCCCCTCTGTAATGGTGCCGTCTTGCAAGGCCTCTTGCATATGTTCCGGCAGGTCCAGCAAGCGCAAGGAGTTGGACACCGCCCCCTTGGATTTGCCGCAATAGCCAGCCAAATCCGTTTGGGAAATGCCAAACTTATTCATCAAATTGCGATATCCCAAAGCGGTTTCTATGGGGTTTAAATCTTCGCGTTGGATATTTTCGATCAGGGCCAAGGCGCACATCTGTTTATCCGTCAGGGCCTTGTGAACCAAAGCGTCAATCTCGGTCAATCCGGCCAGTTGGCTGGCGCGGAAGCGGCGTTCCCCAACCACAATTTCATATTTATCCAACCCGGCATCATACACCACCACAATGGGCTGCGTCAGACCGTGCTCGGCAATAGACTGGGCCAATTCCTGTAATTTGGCCTCGTCAAATACACGGCGCGGCTGGAAGCGGTTGGGAATGATTTTATCCAGGGCAATTTTCTGCACGGAAGAATTAGGGGTACCCTCCGGCTGGGCCGCCGGGGGATTATTTAAAACATCTTGGGTTTGTTTGAGCAAGGCGTCTAAGCCTTTGCCTAATGCTTGTCTGGGCATATGGTTCAGCCTCCAAAATCATAATTATAAGCGCCGGAATTGTTCATAGAAAATCCGGCATAGTCGGCCACGTTGGCCCCGCGGCGGGCCATAAACTCTATGGCCAGCTGGATATAGGCATTGGCCCCGCGGCAGGCCGGGTCATAGTCAAAAATAGACTGCCCAAAGCTGGGTGCCTCGGCCAAGCGGATATTGCGCGGAATGGGGGTTTTGTACACCTTATCTCCAAAAAAGCGGCTGACTTCTTCAAACACTTGCTTGGATAAATTCATACGCGCATCGTACATCGTCAGCAGGCCACCGTCCAATTTCAAGTTATTATTTAAGAACTGCTTGATTTTGGAAATGGTGGACATAAAGTGGGCCAACCCTTCCATGGCATAGTATTCGCACTGTACCGGGGTAATCACGCTGTCAGCCGCCATAAGGGCGTTTAAGGTCAGCAGGCCCAAAGACGGGGGGCAGTCTATAATAATGTAGCGGTACATTTTGCGCAACGGAGCCAAAGCTTCGCGCAGCATATTTTCACGCCCACGGATATTGACCAGCTCTACTTCCGCCCCGGCCAAGTTTTTGCAAGTGGGGATAACATCCAACATTTCATTGGACGTTTGGCGCACGACTTCTTCAAAAGATGCATTTTTGGTTAACAAGTGGTAAACGGATTTTTCCCCGTCTACCAGGCTAATACCCAGTCCGGAACCGGCGTTACCTTGCGGGTCAAAATCTACCAGCAAGACTTCTTGGTCCAGATAGGCCAAGGCATAAGCCAAGTTGATAGCGGTCGTCGTTTTACCCACGCCGCCTTTTTGGTTTGCTATGGCTACTATTTCACCCATAATTCCTCCATTAAAGATATTAAATCATAAATAAAAAAGAAAAGCAACTATTTTTTGTTTTCACGTGAAAACTGGAATCGTTTAAAAATTTGTTTTCACGTGAAAACAATACAGGCCCTGTATCAACAAGGCCTGTGAATTGCTGTGGATAACTTATCCACAGAGTCAATTTCCCCTATACAATTTTTATTTTATCAAGCGAATACGGTTTAAGGGCCAGTGGATAAACCATGCCGTCCCTTTAATATTTTCGCGCGGGACCGGCCCCCAAAAACGGGAATCACAGGAATTGTCGCGGTTGTCACCCATGGCGAAATAAGAACCTTCCGGCACCACTACAGGGCCGAAATTATCCCGCAGCGTGAGTCCCAGCTCATGCTCCAGCACTCTCTTTTCCCACAAAAATTGATAAACTTCCGGCTCCGGCACTTCTTCTGCCTGATAGCGGGTAACCGGCTCAAAGATCTCATAACCCTGCAAAGGCTGCTCTTTGTCATTAATATATAAGGTAGCATTCTTAATTTCTACTTTGTCCCCCGGCATGGCAATGACCCGTTTAACATAATCACGCCCGTACTGCAACCCGCCGCAATTCACTTGCGTAGGGCTGTCGGCCGGAAAGGTAAACACAATAATATCCCCCGGCTGAATGGGCTTAAACTGCCCAAAGCGGATGTGGGTCAACGGGATGCGAAAGCCGTAGGCCGCCTTGTTCACAAATAAATGGTCTCCTTCCAACAATGTATTGCGCATAGAGGCGGAGGGGATCTTAAAGGCTTGGATAAAAAAGAACATCACAATAGAGGCCACAAATCCAGCAAAATAGACTGTATTTGCCCAATCCAAATCCTTTTTAACCAAGGCTTCTTTTTTTTCATCGGTTTTCTTTTTAGCGGAAAAGAACCCATAAATAGCCAACGCGGCAATAATCAGCCAAGGCAAAATTCTTTTTAGGAAAGGGTCTTGCGCCAACGCAGGCGCACTGCTGGCGGCAATAAAGTGAAACAAATTATACATACATCCTAAAATGACAAATACAAAAAGCGCATGCCACAGGCCAAACCATACTGGGGTTTTCAGCCACTTTTTACAAAACTCGCGCTTGCTCAGCCAAGAAAAGGCATACATAATGCAAGCCATAATAAAAAGCCTTTGTTCCATATTTCTTCCTTGTTTTCACGTGAAAACTATTTAATTTCTGTATAAATTTTAAGATAAATTTGTTCCGGGGCCGGATAAAACCGCTCCATTCGTGCCCGTGCCGCACGGCCCATTTTTTGACGTAAATCTGCATTTTCCGCCAGCTCCGTCATCAATACAGCCAGCAGAATGGCGTCTTTGCCATTAAATACAAAACCGTTTTCTCCATGGAAGACCACCCGGGGCATATCACCAACTTTACTAACAATAGCCGGCAAACCGCAAGCAGCGGCTTCCAGCAAAGCTAGCGGCAAACTCTCTATACAGGACGGCAAAACAAAAATATCCGCCGCACAGAGATATTTGCAAACATTACTTACTTCCCCCGTAAAAATAACCGCTTTTTCCAGCCCCCATTCTTGCACTTGGCGGTGCAAGTTTTCTTGCTCAGGGCCACTTCCTACCAGCAAAAGTTTGCTTTGCGGATGTTTGGCATAAAACAATTGGAAAGCCTGCAGTAAAAGAACGTGATTTTTCTCTTTAGACAGCCGGGCAACACAGGCAAAAACAACTTCTTGCGCGGCAAAACCCAGCTCCGCCCGTGTAGCCGCCCGCAGGGAATCGTCCGGCCGGAACATCTGCAAATCTACCCCATTGGCCACTAAACGGACCTTATCTTGGGCGTATTTTTGCTTTTGCAGCAAAAAGTCCGCCGTGGATTGGGACTCGGCACAGCTCATATCGTCCCCGTCTTTCAAAGCACGGTCCAACAGGCGCAAAAAATAACTTTTACGGGATAAGTCATAATGCGGCGTAGTAATGAGCTTAAAAGGGGTGCGCCGCTTGGCCAAACGGCAAAATTGAATAGCCCGGTATAGCCCGGCATGCACGACATCCGGGGCAAAAGATTGTATCTGCGAAATCAACCGCGCCAAAGCACCCGCTGTTTCCAACGGACGGTACTTGCCGCGCACATCCAAGGACTCCACCGATAAACCCGCCTCTTGCAGCTGCCGGCCCAACGGCCCCAAGGGACGCAAAGATAGTACTTTTACTTCGTGCCCGGCGTGAAGCGCAGCCTGGGCCAAGGCAAAAAAAGCCTTCTCGGCCCCGCCGACTTCGGTGCTTGTGCAGACATACAAAATCTTCATGTTCTCATTATAGCAAAGTTCAACGGATGAGACGAAAGAAGCTTCAAAATGTAATCACGTTAAGCAATAAAAGAATCCCCCACAAGCCGATTTATCTATAAGGCAAGGTATAATAATGTTCTCTAAATTTATGCCCACCAAAGGAAGCACAAACTTCCTCCGCACGGGGATTGGTGCCTATACAGCGCAAACGCTCCTCCGGGTTGGGCCAGTTCCAAACGATTTCCATCCTTAGGCCTGTAGCAATTGAAATTTGGCAATAATCACGTTTTTTCGGGCAATCAAAACCAGTCTTGTCCACCGATATGCTCAAATTATCCAGGTCATCACTATACACTCCGTTGGCTAAAAAATATTCCTCCTGCGCGGTATCAATGGCACGCAACGTAACAAAACCTTGCGTCATTTTGCTCTTCATCACGGCCTTTTGGTATTGCGGCAATGCCACCGCGGAAAGTATGCCGATAATGAGAACGACAACAAGGAGTTCAATAAGCGTAAAGCCGCCTACATATCTTCTCCTTGCGTCATTCCCGAAGGAGCGGCGGCCCGCAGGGTTCGGGAATCTCGTCGTGTTTTTAAGAGGCTGAGATCCCCGAGCGTTGCACGCCGCAACCCCGGGGATGACGACATTAAATAAGCCGCTTAAACGGCCCGTAGAGAAGTTTTTCATAGTGGGGTTCCTTTTTTGATAAATTTTG
>CAVHDF010000017.1:0-26401 GCA_963634865.1 Eggerthellaceae bacterium | reverse complement strand
AAAATAATGTCATTCCCGAATGTTGTTGTCGGGAATCTTCCGCTGATATTTATATAAAAGAGGTCTTTTCCTTATTTTTATTTAGCCAGACGAAGATCCCCGACAGAGACTCTCGGGGATGACCTTATTGGATAACAACAAGGGTCTTTCGTCGTTGCGTCGTTATGCCGTTCGCTGTTCACACAGTGGACATCGGAGCATTGATAAAATACCGAAATCCGCCTTTTGTCTGAGCCGCTAATAAGCGGCGAGTTAAAGGCGGAATAAGAAAATTTTATTTTTTATGCTCCGCAGGCCCGCGGGGCCTTTTGGTCCTTTTCTGCCCCAGAGAAAAGGACATAAAAACTGCGGGGCCCCTTTTGCCTACTTTCCCACCAGACTAAAAAGTTATCCCCCTCTCCCCGCCTGCTCCAGTTTTTATATAATGTAAGTACATATCTACAGAGGGGTTTACGATGGCAAAACGATTTACGGAAAATGCGCAAAAAATCATTCTCATCGCGCAAGAAGAGGCCAAGCGCCTCAGCCACGATTATGTAGGCACGGAACACGTCCTGCTGGGGCTGACCGCGCTGGACGGCACGGTATCCAATAAAATTTTAAATTCGCTGGGCATTACCTTTCGCAAGGTGCGCCTGGAAATAGAAAAAATGGTGGGCGTGGGCGATGCCGTGATGTTGCTGGGTGAAATTCCGTTCACGCCGCGCGCCAAAAAGGTGCTGGAATACGCCGTAGAAGAGTCGCAAAGTTTGGGCACGCAGCACATCGGCACGGAACACATTTTGTTGGGTTTGGTGCGTGAGGAAGAAGGTGTGGCCGCCTCTATTTTGCAAAATTTAGGCGTAGCCCCGGCCGCCGTGCGCGAAAGCACCCTGGCTTTTTTGGAAGGGGCGCAACCGGCTGACCTGGCCGAAAACACCGCCGAACACGCAGAGGAAGAAGAGGACGAGGAAGACGAAGAGCCGCAAGCTCCCCGCCCGGCCGCCAAAGCCCGGACCCAAAGCAAAACGCCAACGTTGGACGAGTACACGCGCGACCTGACCGCCCTGGCGCAAAAGGGCTCTTTGGACCCGGTCATCGGCCGCGAGGACGAGATAGAACGCTTGGTCCAAATCTTAGCGCGCCGCACCAAAAACAACCCCGTTTTAATCGGCGAGCCGGGCACCGGCAAAACCGCCATTGTAGAGGGCTTGGCCCAAAAAATGGCCAAAGGCGATATTTCCGACGTACTCAGCGGCAAGCGTCTGCTGGGGTTGGACTTGGCCTCTGTAGTGGCGGGCACCAAATACCGCGGCGAATTTGAGCAACGTTTAAAAAATATCATTGACGAAGCCTCCGCTGACGGGAACAGTATTATTTTTATTGACGAGCTGCACACCCTCATCGGCGCGGGCGCGGCGGAAGGCTCCATGGACGCGTCCAATATGCTCAAACCGGCCTTGGCCCGGGGCGAAATCCAGTGCATCGGCGCCACCACCTTTGACGAATATCGCAAATACATTGAGTCCGACACCGCCTTTGAACGGCGCTTTCAACCCGTGACCGTGGAACCGCCGGATGTGGAGCAAACCGTACAAATTTTGCTGGGCATCCGCTCTAAATACGAAGAGCACCACAAGGTGCACTATACCGACGACGCCGTCAGAGCCGCGGCCGCCATTGCCGACCGCTATATTACCGACCGCGCCCAGCCGGACAAGGCCATAGACCTCTTTGACGAGGCCGGAGCCCGCGCGCGCCTAAAAAACGCCGCCCTGCCGCCGGACGTACGCCAAGCGCAGCAGGAATACCAGGCCGCCGTGGCGGAGAAAGAAGCCGCCATCCGCGCCAAAGAATTTGAAAAAGCCACCACGCTCAAAACCCGTGAGGAAGAACTCAAAAAGAACTTGGACGAACTGAAAAACAAATGGCAAGCCGAGCGCCAAGCGCGCACGGTGGAAGTGACCGAAGAGGATATTGCCATTGTGGCTTCTAAGTGGACGGGCATCCCCGTGACACGTCTGACGCAGAGCGAAACGGACAAAATTTTGCATATGGAGCAGCACCTGCACGAGCGGATTATCGGACAAGAGGAAGCCGTGCGGGCCGTCTCGCAAGCCATTCGCCGCAACCGCACCGGGTTGGGCAATCCGCACCGGCCGATTGGGGGCTTTTTGTTCTTAGGTCCCACCGGCGTGGGCAAAACCGAGCTGGCCAAAAGCTTGGCCACCTTTCTGTTTGGCGACGAAGAGGCCATGATCCGGCTGGATATGTCGGAATACATGGAAAAGTTTGCCGTCTCGCGCTTGATCGGCGCGCCCCCGGGCTATGTGGGCTATGAGGAAGGCGGCCAACTGACTGAGGCCGTCCGCCGCCGCCCCTACAGCGTAGTGGTATTGGACGAATTGGAAAAGGCCCATCCCGACATTTACAATATCTTGTTGCAGGTGTTGGACGAAGGTGCTTTGACCGACAATTTGGGCCATAAGGTCAGCTTTAAAAATTGCGTAATTATTATGACGTCCAACGTCGGCGCGAGAGAAATTACCAACAAGGGCTCCGGCCTGGGTTTTACGGCGGTGGCTTCCGAGCAGCAACAGTATACCGAAATGCGCCAGCACGTGATGGACGAGGTCAAAAAAACCTTTAACCCCGAGTTCATCAACCGCATTGACGAAATTGTAGTCTTCCACCCCTTGAGCAAGCAAAACATCGGCTCTATTTTAGACTTGCTGCTCAAAAAAGTGGACGCCAAATTGGCCCTGCGCCAGCTGACCCTGCAGTTGACCGATGCGGCCAAGGACTTTTTAATCTCGCAAGGCTTTGATGAAAAATACGGCGCGCGCCCTCTGCTGCGCACCGTGCAACGCCTGCTGGAGGACCCGCTGGCCGAAAATATTTTGGTACAGCAGTACCCCGCGGGGAGCCAAATTATTGTAGACTTAAATAAAGAAGAAAACAAACTCAGCTTTGCTTTGGCGGCGGTGGCAGTCGCCGCGTAACCTTTTACCATGGGAGGAAACATGGACGCAAACAAACAAAAAGCATTGGATTTGGCCTTGGGTCAAATTGAAAAGGCCTTCGGCAAAGAGGCCATCACCACCTTGGGTAGCTCCAATGTCAAAAAAGTAGACGCGATCCCCACCGGGGCCTTGTCCTTGGACTTGGCGCTGGGCGTGGGCGGTATTCCCCGCGGACGCGTAATTGAAATTTACGGCCCCGAAGCCGGCGGCAAGACGACCCTGTCTTTGCATGTGGCGGCGCAGGCGCAAAAGAACGGCGGCGTGGTGGCGTTTATTGACGCGGAACACGCCCTGGACCCGGTGTATGCGGCCTCTATCGGCGTGAATGTGGACGAGCTGCTTATTTCCCAGCCCGATTCCGGCGAACAAGCCTTGGAAATCGCCGAGAAATTGGTGCGCTCCGGGGCGGTGGACTTGATTATCATTGACTCCGTGGCCGCCTTGGTGCCCAAAGCCGAAATTGAGGGCGAAATGGGGGATGCGCATGTGGGCTTGCAGGCCCGCTTGATGAGCCAAGCCTTGCGCAAACTCACCAGCATTTTGAACAAAACCAAAACGAGCATTATCTTCATCAACCAGTTGCGCCAAAAAATCGGCGTGATGTTCGGCAACCCCGAAACCACCCCGGGCGGTTTGGCCTTGAAGTTTTACTCGTCGGTACGCATTGACGTGCGCCGTATTGAAAACCTCAAAAAAGGCGACGAAGTCATCGGCACCCGCGTGCGCGCCAAAGTGACCAAAAACAAAGTGGCGCCCCCGTACCGCCAAGCTGAGTTTACCATGCTGCATGGGGAAGGGATTTCCCGCGAGGCCTGCCTGCTGGACAAAGGGGTGGAATCGCACATCTTGGAAAAGAGCGGCAGCTGGTTCATCTATGGCGACGAAAAGCTGGGCCAAGGTGCGGAAAACGCGCGGCAGTATTTAAAAGATAACCCGCAGTTGGCGGCGGAAATTGAGGACAAGCTGTATGTGCATTACCTCGGCCACCACTACGACGGCTCCAAAGCTCCGGCGGCCGACGCCGCTGCGGCAGAGCCCGCCAAAGCCGACAAAAAAACGGCTAAAAAATAATCTGCAGTAAAACATAAAAGCCCCGGGGCAAAATCGCCCCGGGGTTTTTAAAATGAGGAGTTCTTACCAACATTCACCAGGCTCAGCCACGGCAATCAATCCACTGCTCTTACAAATTTCTTCTGATTTGTCGTCTGCATATCCACAACGAATTTGTCCATGCTCTGGAGTGGAGGGCTCTTCTACGGAAAAAATACAAAGAGAAAAATCCCCCTCACTATTTCCAACGCCGCCAACGCCATATTTGTAATAAGCTACGGGACCACCCCCTGGAGAGTTTACCGAATACATAAAATTTTTAGTCTTTTTACACTTCCAATTATTACTGTTCCATGTACAATTATCTCCGGGGATTTTTATACCTAAATCATCCAATTCTTTGTCCATTTCAGAACAAGCAGCACGCCCTTCATCCATGGCCAAAACATTACAGGCATCCCGCATGGATTTCACTATAATCATTGTCTCCGACAGCCTACTTTTAGCCACCGCCTTTTGATACTGCGGCAGGGCAATGGCAGAGAGTATGCCAATAATGAGGACAACGACCAAAAGTTCAATCAATGTAAAGCCGCCTAAACGGCCCGTAGAACGATTTTTCATAGTGGGGTTCCTTTTTTGATAAATTTTGCCTATACGCAAAATTTATCAAAAAAAAAACATTGTGCAAGTGTTTTAAAAAAGGGTGCCAACTTCTACGACGGCAAAACAAAAATAAACAGCAAAAACAATAAGGTTGAGATTCCCGACCCTGCGGGCCGCAACCCCTTCGGGAATGACAACATAGACGAACACAAAGTCGTTATAAAAATAAGGTCATCCTGGAACATTACCTTTTTCGCTCTTTTTTCTCCTAGAGAAAAGGGGCCAAAAAATCTATAATAAATATTATGTTAACCAACCCCGCCGAGCCCCCGCAGCAGGCTTTTGCCCCGTTGCTGGAGGACTTTAAAAATCACCTTTCGTTTGAGCGGCAACTCAGCGCCAATACGCAGCGCTCGTACGGCTCGGACGTGGCACATTATTTGGACTATTGCGCCGCCAATGAAAAGGACCCCCTCGGCGTGGAGCCCTCCTTTTTAGACCAATACACCTACCAACTGCGCAGCATAGAGAAACTCGTCTCCACCAGCGTCTTTCGCAAGCAAGAAGCCGTCAAAGCGTTTTATAAATTTTTACTCATTGAAGGGCGGATTAAGGAAGACCCCACCCGCTTTATCAAATCCCCCCGCCTGCCGCAGAATTTGCCGGAGCAACTCTCGCGCGAAGAGATGAGCCGCTTACTCTCCTATCCGGCAGAGAAGTTTGACGAAGTGCGCACGCTGACCATGGTGGAGCTGTTGTATGCCTCCGGGCTGCGGGTCAGCGAATTGATCAATTTGCAACTGGAAAATATAGACGTCAATGAAGGGTGGGTCTTGGCCCGCGGCAAAGGCGGCAAGCAGCGTTTTGTCCCCTTGCACCCGGCGTGTTGCCAGCGGCTTAAATACTATTTGTCCGTGCGCGAGGCGCACTTTGCCAGCCGCACCGATGTAGGCTCGGAACTGTTTTTGAACCGCAACGGCAAAAAAATCAGCCGCGTGAGCGTATGGAAAGACTTGGCCGCGCTGGGGCGCAAGGCGGGCATTTCCCAGCCGCTGCACCCGCATTTGTTCCGTCATACTTTTGCCAGCCATTTGCTGCAAGGCGGTGCGGATTTGCGCAGCCTGCAAGAAATGTTGGGGCACGCCAATTTGGGTACCACACAAATTTATACTCACTTAGATGTTTCGGACCTCAAAGAAAAGCACAAAAAATTTCATCCGCGCGGCTAGTTCCCCGCTGGACCGGGCACCTATAGGCAAAAGCAGCTGTTTTTCCTCTTAAAAATTGTTAGAATAGTCTATATGAGTACCGATAACTTTCAAGAGATAGACAAAAAACAACAAGCGCGCTGGGAAAAGGAAAATCTTTTTGCCAGTCCCCGTCTGCCCAAAGGCAAAAAATTCTATTGCCTGGACATGTTCCCTTACCCCTCCGGGGCGGGATTGCACGTCGGTCACCCGGAAGGGTACACCGCCTCTGACATTCTGACGCGCTACAAACTAATGAACGGCTTTGACGTATTGCACCCCATGGGGTGGGACGCTTTCGGCCTGCCGGCTGAAAACTACGCCATTGCCACCGGTATTCATCCCGCCGTCACCACGCATAAAAATATTGACAATTTCCGGCGGCAAATCAAATCATTGGGCTTGGCCTACGATTGGAACCGCGAAATCAACACCACCGACCCCGACTATTACAAATGGACGCAGTGGATCTTTTTGCAACTGTTCAAAAAAGGCTTGGCCTATGAATCCACCGTACCCATCAACTGGTGTCCGTCGTGCAAAACGGGCTTGGCCAACGAAGAAGTTTTCAACGGCAAGTGCGAGCGCTGCGGCCACCCCATTGAACGCCGCATGCTGCGCCAATGGATTTTAAAGATTACCGCCTATGCCGAACGCCTGTTGGAGGACTTGGACGGCTTGGACTGGCCCGAGAGCACCCTGGCCATGCAGAAAAATTGGATTGGCAAAAGCAAAGGGGCGGAAGTAACCTTTCAAATAGACGGCAGCCCGGATAAATTGACCGTCTTTACCACCCGGCCCGACACGCTTTTCGGCGCGACCTATATGGTGGTCTCGCCGGAGCATCCGATTTTGCAACGCATTGTCACCCCAGAACAAAAAGACGCCGTGGCCGCCTATCAAACACAAGCCGCCAACAAGAGTGACTTGGAGCGCGCCGACTTAAACAAAGAAAAAACGGGCGTGTTCACCGGGGCGTACGCCATGAATCCGGTCAACGGCAAAAAAATCCCGGTGTGGACCTCAGACTATGTGCTGATGGGCTATGGTACGGGGGCCATTATGGCCGTGCCCGCCCACGACGAGCGCGACTATGCCTTTGCCAAGAAATTCGGCTTGGAAATTATTGAGGTCATTGCCTCGGAACAAGGCGTCAAAGACGCCGCCTTTACCGGCGACGGAGAACTCATCAACTCCGGCTTTTTAAACGGCTTGCGCGTGCGCGAAAGCAAAGCCAAGATGATTGAATGGCTCAAAGAAAAGGGCGTCGGCCAAGGCAAAACCACGTACAAATTGCGCGATTGGGTATTTGCCCGCCAACGCTATTGGGGCGAACCGATCCCCTTGGTGCACTGCCCCAAATGCGGCGTGGTGCCCTTGCCGGAGAACCAGCTGCCCTTGCGCCTGCCGGAAATGAAGAATTTTGAACCCTCGGGCACCGGGGAATCTCCGTTGGCCAATGCCACGGATTGGGTCAACACCACTTGTCCGCACTGCGGTGGCCCGGCCACGCGCGAGACCAACACCATGCCCCAGTGGGCAGGCTCTTGCTGGTATTACCTGCGCTATATGGACCCGCACAACGACAAAGCCCCCGTGGACCCGGAAATTGAAAAAGCCTACGGCCCGGTGGACTGCTATATCGGCGGGGCGGAGCATGCCGTGCTGCACCTGCTTTATGCGCGGTTTTGGCACAAAGTGCTGTATGACTTGGGGGTTGTGCACACCAAGGAACCTTTCCAAAAATTGCGCCACCAAGGCATGATTTTGGCCTTCTCTTACCGCGATAAGCTGGGCGCTTACCACGGCTATGACGAAATTGATTTTAAAGACGGCAAAGCCTATTTAAAAGCCACCGGGGAAGAACTCTCCCCCATGGTGGAAAAGATGTCCAAATCCAAAAAGAACGTCATCAACCCCGATGACATTTTGGCCCAATATGGCGCAGACGCCTTCCGCATGTATGAAATGTTTATGGGACCGTTTGAAGCCAGCAAACCTTGGGACATGAAGGGCATTGAGGGCATTTCCCGCTTCTTGCGGCGTATTGTGGCGTGGAATGAGTCGGTCAAACTGACCACGGCCAGCAATCCGCAAAAAGTGGAAATCCTCAAAAACAAAACGGTGGCCAAAGTGACTGAGGACATTGAAAACTTCCACTTTAACACGGCCATTTCTTCGCTGATGGTGCTTTTCAACGAAATCAGTAAGCTGGAAGCCATTCGCCAAGACACCTTTGACACCTTCCTTAAACTCTTGCACCCGTTTGCCCCGCACTTGACCGAAGAAATTTGGCAAACCAGCGGGCACAGCGGCTTTTTGGTCAAGCAACCTTGGCCCAAAGCGGATCAGGCACTCATCAGTCAGGAAATGCTGGAAGTGGGCGTGCAGATCAACGGCAAAGTGCGCGACCGCGTGAAAGTGTTGGCCAGCGCCTCTAAAGAGGACATGGAACAAGCGGCTTTGGCTTCCGAAAAAGTCAAAAAGAACTTGGAAGGAATGGAAATCAAAAAAATCATCGTCGTGCCGGCGCGCATTATCAGCATTATCGCCGCACCGAAGAAATAGGAGAACGCATGAAGAAAATCCTCTTTTCCGCCTTATGTATGTTGACCTTGGCCGCTTGCGGCACCGAGGGCGCTTATTATAAGCCCCAGGCGCAGATTATGCCCCAGCATATCAAAAAAATCGCCATACGCCCCATCCTCAACAAAACGGAAATCTTTGCCATGGAGGATAAACTGTATTTGCGTTTGTACGATGAATTTTTGAAAAACGGCAGCTATCAGGTGGTCAATGAAAACGCCTCTGCAGAGGGGGTCATCGTCACCACCATTACGCGCTATTTAAACGTGCCCATTCAGTACGACAGCCAGCTCATCCCCACCGTATACAAAATGGACGTATGGCTGGACGTGGTGCTGATGGACAAATCCACCAATGCCCCCGTTTGGCGGGAGCCGGCCTTTTTGGGCACGCAGACTTATTCGGCCTCTACCCTGCCGGGCGGTCTGACAGAGCAACAAGCACGCGAACGCATTTGGGAAAAGCTCTCTAAAGACATTGTCAAACGCACGGTGGACGGGTTTGGCTCGGTGATGAGCGAGAGCAAACGCAAAGTCATGCAAAACCCGGAATATACCACCATTACCCAATAATGCCCAAATCTACGGAAAGCAAAATTTACCAATCCCTTTCCAAAGGGTCCGTTTCTCCCGTCTATTTGCTGACGGGGGAGGACCTGTTCCGCAAACAAGAACTCATCAAAAAAATAAAAGAAACCGTCCACCCGGACGATTTCAATATTTATTCCTCTTCCGCAGACAAGGCCGACCTGGGCGAGGCCCTGGCTTTGGCCAATACGGCCCCGGTGTTCTCTGAGCGAAGAATGGTCATTTTGACCGGCATAGAAAAGCTGCGTAAAAACCCCAAAGAAGCGCTGACCGCCTATTTGGAAAACCCTTTAGACACCACCGTATTGGTGCTCACGCACGACGACAGCAAAAAGCTCAAAACCGAAAAGGCCCTCACCGCCGCCGCGGCAACGCATGGCGACGTGGCCAACTTTGACGAGCTCAAACGCGATGATTTGGCCATGTGGGTCAAAAACCGCTTGCAAGAGGCCGGCCTCAACGGGCAATTTGACGCAGTGGAAACCTTGTGCGAAGCCGTAGGCGGCGACTTGAACGCGCTGGCCCAAGAAATAGAAAAATTGGCTCTCTACACCGCCGACCGCGAGGACAAAAGCATTTCCAAAGAAGACGTGCTGGCCGGGGTTGGGTTTTCTAAAGAAGAAAATCCCTTTGCGCTGAGCAATGCGGTGCAATATTTAAATAAAAACCGTGCGCTGGCTTTGGTAGACCAGCTCATAGACAGCGGAGAAGAGCCCATTGCGGTATTGGGCAAAATCTCATACCCTATGCTTAAAATGGCGCGCATCAAACGCCTTTCCAACGCCGGAATGTCCGCTGGGGATATCGCCCGGGCGGCGGGGCTGATGTTTTGGGAAAGTTCCTTAGTCAATAACGCGCGGAACTTCCCCTCAGAGGATACCTTTTTAAAAGCGTTGGACCGCTTGATAGAGGTGGACAAATCCTTTAAAAGCTCCACGGTGTCCGACCCCAAGACCGCCATTAAGGGCGTGCTGATGACGCTGTTTGCCGGCAGATAAATTTCCTGCACTGCAAAAAAGAACCCCCGGATTTCTCCGGGGGTTCTTTTTACCATTTAAAACTTTGTTTATTTCAAGCTCTTTTCCAACGCTTGGCTAAATTCAATCCACAGCGCTTCTTCGCGGGAGCTGACCGAGCCCAACACCACCGATTCCATGCGCACATAGTCGGCAATGCGGATTTGGTAGCTGCCGTTGTCAATGGAAATCGGCTCATTGACTTCTTTGGCCAAGGCCTTGGCGGCCGGTTTGGAAGCTTTGTAGAGGTCCATAAAGGACTCACGCACGCTGTCCATCCCTTGGAACATAAAGCTGTAGTTGGAGTACGGCAAGTCCGCAGCGAATTTTCTAAAATACGTCAAGGAATTTTTCAACTGTTTGACTTGCGGTTCCACTTTCTTCAGCTCTTCTTGCATGGCCGGGACGGAAGAGACTTTCGCCAAATCTTTGACGCTTTGCTCTTTGGCGGCTTTGTTAGCGGCCGCTTTTTGAGCTGCTTTAGCCACGCTCAGGTCCGCTTCCAGCGCATCGCTAAATTCTCTCCAAGTCGCTTCTTCGCGGGCACTGACCGAGCCCAACACCACCGATTCCATGCGTACATAGTCGGCAATGCGGATTTGGTAGCTGCCATTGTCAATAGAAATCGGCTCATTGACCTTAAGCACCATGTCCTGGGCAGCGGCGCGGTCGGCTTTGCGCAGTTCCAAATAGCTTTCGCGCAGGCTGTCCATACCCTGGAACATAAAGCTGTAATCAGAGTAGGCCAAGTCCGCGGCAAACTTTTTGAAATAGGCCAAGTTGCTCTCCAACTGGTTTTGCAGTTTGGTGACCTTTTCACTTTGTTTGGCGGCAGCCTGAGCCTGGGCTTGTTCCAGCGCTTTGCCCAAATCATCGGCTTTGGGGGCCACAGCGGCGAATAGGCCGGTAGCCGTCACACACAGCAATAAAGCAGCAAATAATTTCTTCATAAATCCTCCTTTGGAATAGGGTCCTTACACTATTAGTATAAGATAAACATAGCTTGGGAACAAGGGCCAAAGGACCTATTTTTTTAGGCCAAAGGACCTAGTGGGTAAAACGTCCTTTTTCATAAATAAGCACAGTTTTGCCACCGCGTAACACGGCGTGGACGGTTTTGTCCTCGGTATTGACCAAGTCCCAATGCAGGGCCGACTCGTTAAAGCCCAACGTTTGTTTGGCTTTTTTGTCCAGCTTGCGCACGTCGCCGGCAAACGTATCGGCGTAGCTGGCTCCCACCGCCAAGTGGCAATTGCCGTGCTTTCCGCCAAAATTTTCATCAAACAAAGTATCGGCCATAAATTTGTCTATCTTAGAAAAGCGCCTGTCGGTCAGCGAAAATTCCCCCACCTGCGCCGCGCCGCGATCCATGCCCAGCATTTTGCGCAAAAACGTCTGGCCTTCTTGCGCCGTAGCATTAACCACGCGGCCTTTGGCAAATTCCAAACGCGCCCCGCGGACATAATTACCGCTGCGGTAAGAGGGCAAATCGGCATAATACACGCCGCGCGTACCGCGCCAGTCGGGTGAAGTAAAGATTTCAAAAGAAGGAATATTATTCCCCCCGCCGGAGATAAAACGGCGCTTTTCACCCAATAAAATTTCTAAATCCATATGGGCCGAACGTACTTGCAAACGCTCTATTTCTAGCCCGCTCAGCCACGCCCCAATATCGGCAATTTGCGCCATGACCTCTTTCCATTTTTTGACGGGGTCCTTTTCATTTAAAAAGCAAGCCTTGGCCACTTGGGCGGCATATTGCTTGAGCGTCAGCCCGGCTTGGTCAGCCAACTCTTGCGTGGGATAATTGGCCAAGGTCCAGGCAAACTGTCCGGCTTGTTCGGTGCGGTCCAACACCTCGCGCACCGGCTTGCGCGCTACGGCGGCACGGGCAATACGGGCCGGGTCGGCATTTTTTAATGCGGTCAAATCTTGCGGGGCCCGCAGGGCAATCAGCCCGTTGAGCGCCCCTTGGAACTGTTCCTCTGCCGGCGGCAAGAATTGCAGCTGCTTATTATCGGCGTAAGCATAAAAATCACGTTGCATGCGCTCGGGCAGCATAACCCGGACCAACGGATTGTAGCGCTTTTGCAACAGCTTGGCATACACGGCCACAGCCAGCTCTTGGGCAGCGGCGTCATAGCGGAGCAACACCGAATCATACTTTTTAAACTTTCCGCCGCGGCGGGCGTTTTCCATGGCCCAAATCATCACGTCGGCATAATTGTCTATTTGTTTTTTAGTAAAAATCATTTTTGTTCCCCTTTGTCCTGCGTATAATGTTATAATAGCAAATATAAAATATGAGGCGAAATGTATGAAAAAAACCCTGCTTTGCCTGGCTTTGTTGCTGAGCTTTGCCCCTTTGTGGAGCGGCGTATCTCCCAAACCGGAGATGGACTTTACCTTTGTATACCAAACCGAAAAAACCCCGGCCGTGCTGCCCTTTACCAGTG
Source organism: Eggerthellaceae bacterium (assembly GCA_963634865.1). Taxonomy (GTDB): domain Bacteria; phylum Elusimicrobiota; class Elusimicrobia; order Elusimicrobiales; family Elusimicrobiaceae; genus Avelusimicrobium. The sequence goes on along the minus strand of CAVHDF010000017.1, from coordinate 13,851 downwards.
AGCAAATCCAATGCAGCGACAACCAATGCCTGCAGGCCGACCCGCTGGGCGAGTACGGTATTCAAAAACTCTACTGCCAGGCAGACGGGTGCTTTTCTATTGCCTACGAATACAAACCCTATCAAAAGCTGATTATAGACTTTGCCGACGGCGTCAAACGCGAAAGCAATGTCTTCCGCACCCCGGCTAAACTGCGCAACAGCTTCAGCGTTTTCGTGCGGAACCATGACCTGTGGGTGGAACTTTCGCCCAAACCGCAGGACGTCAATGCCCTGCTGCGTGCGGATGCGTGGGCCTCGCTGATTATCATTTTGCTGACGGAAATTTTGGCCGCATGGGCGTATTTAAGCTACACGGGCAAGAGCTTTCGCGTCATTTACAGCGTGGTGGTGGCCAATTTGATTACCATGCCGCTGTCTTGGCAAATCTTGTGCAAGGTCATTTCCCGCCCGGCGTTGATTTGGTTCTTCTGCCTGATTTTTGAGGGACTTTTCTTCTGGGTATGCAACCGCCGCAAACTTTCCCTGCGCAACGCCTTTGCGCTCAGCGTGGCGGTCAACGTGACCAGTTACTCGCTCGGGGCGATTATTTCCTTTATCTTGGCTCCGTATTTGTTTTAAGCTTTTTTCTTTCACATCACCCGCCCGGTCCGGGCGGGTTTTTTTGTATGCCGGGCAGTCCCTTGCAAAATAGTATAATAGGGTATGTTTACCGCCGTCCAAAACCCAACCATAGAAATAACCGATGAATTCAAGCACGCCTTGGAACTGCTCAACGCCCCGGCGGGGCAATACCCGCTGATTTTCATCACGGGCAAGGCAGGCACCGGCAAAACCACGCTGCTGCAATATTTCGCCCGGAATACGGTTAAAAATGCCGTCGTCTTGGCCACCACGGGCATTGCCGCGGTGCATGTGCACGGGCAGACGGTGCATTCCTTTTTCCATTTAAAACCGGGCAATTTGCTGGACTTGGACAACCTTAAAAAACTGCCCCGCCGCACGGTAGAAGCAGTGGAAACGATTATTGTAGACGAAGCCTCTATGCTGCGCGCCGACCTGCTGGACGCCATGGACCATATTCTGCGCATTTCCACCTACAGCGACGAACCCTTCGGCGGCAAACAAATTGTGTTGTTTGGGGATTTGTTTCAGTTGCCCCCGGTGGAAGAGCCTCCCTCGGGCGGATTGTTTGACTATTTCCGCGCAATGTACAAAAGCCCGTATTTCTTTGACGCGCGCGTGGTGCAACAAACCAAAATAGAAGTGTTTGAATTGCAACATATTTTTCGCCAAAAAGGCGACCGCCGTTTTGCGCAGCTGCTTAACAAAATCCGTGAAAATACCGTCACCCAGGCCGAGCTGGACCAGCAGCTCAACACACACATCAGCCCGTTGGAGCCGTCGGATTTGGACCATGCGGTCATTCTCTCCCCCACCAACAGCGGGACCGCCTGGCGCAACAATGCCCGTTTGGCGCAACTGGAAGGAAAAGAATTTACCTATAACGCCGTGGTGGACGACGCCTTCAAACGCAAGGCCGTCCCGGCGGAAGAGTGCCTGCGCCTAAAGCGCGGGGCCAAAATTATGATGCTGGCCAACGACGAACATTGGGTGAACGGGGACATTGGCACCGTGTATGATTTGGGCCCGGACTTTATCAAGGTGGAGCTAAAGGGCAGCATTTATCAGGTGGAGCCTTACATTTGGGAAGACGTGAAATATACCTTCAATGCCTTGACCCAAAAACTGGAGCCCAAGGTCAATGGATTTTTCAAACAATACCCGCTCAAGCTGGCCTGGGCCATCACCATTCACAAAAGCCAAGGACTGACCTTTGACGGCATTTACTTGGACATCGGCCATGGCGCCTTTGCCCCGGGGCAGACCTATGTGGCGCTGAGCCGCTGCCGCAGTTTGGAAGGAGTAACGCTTAAAAAAGCGCTCCGCCGCCAAGACATCCTCTGCGACGGGCGGGTGCGAGCTTTTATGCAGAGCACCTTGGGCCGCGGGCCTTACCTTCCCGCCCCAAAAAAAGATAAAATCTATATATGAAGCAACCAAAAACCTGGCAGGGATCCTCCACAACAAGGCGCAATTCGGCCTTGTTTTTATTTTTCTTTCTGGGCATGCTAACGGCTTTTGGCCCGTTTGTAACAGATATGTATTTGCCCAGTCTCCCGGCGATGACGCAGTATTTTGCCGCGCCGGTTTCCACGGTACAGCTGGGGCTGACGTTCTCTATGCTGGGTCTGGCGGCGGGACAAATTGTCTTCGGCCCGCTCAGTGATAAATACGGCCGGCGGACCCCGCTGCTAGGTTCTATGGGGTTGTATCTGGTCGCCACGCTGGGCTGTATTTTTGCGCCGAACATTTATTTTTTCGTCGCGCTGCGCTTGGCCCAAGGCATCGCCGCCGCAGGCGGGATCGTCATTTCCCGCTCCATTGCCACCGATAAATTCAAGGGCAAAAATTTAGCCAAAGCCTTGGCTATCGTTGGAGCGATTAACGGCATTGCCCCGGTGGCGGCCCCGGTGACCGGCGGGCTGGTGCTGGGCGTAACCAGTTGGCGCGGCGTATTTGTGGTCTTGTTTATATTGGGCTTGGTGATCACGGGGGCCTGTTTGCATTTTAAAGAATCCCTCTCCCGCACCAAACGCAGCAAGGAAAAACTTACCAAAACCTTCCGGCTGTTCAAGCCCTTGTTCAGCAACCGTATTTTTCTGTGCTACAGCCTGCAAATGGCTTTTGCGTTGGGCATTTTGTTTGCCTATATTGCCGCCTCGCCGTTTATTATACAGCAGCACTATGGCTATAGCCCGCTGGCTTTTAGCCTGTTCTTTGCCATCAATGCGGTGGCCATTGGGATGGGAGCCGGGCTGTCGGTACGGTTTCCAAGCCAGCAACGCTGCGTCCAAACCAGCTGCGCGGGAATGCTGCTTTTTGGCGCCGCCACCGCGGGTGCTTTGGCGTGCGGAGCGGGCGTGTGGCCATTTGAAGGGCTGCTTTTCTGCTTACTTTTTAGCGTCGGCCTTAGTTTGACGGCGGCCACCACCCTGGCCATGGACAGCGCCCGTAAACAGGCCGGAGCGGCCTCGGCCCTGCTGGGGGCCAGCGGCTTTTTGTTTGGGAGTATCGTCTCCCCTTTGGTGGGGCTGGGCAATATGCTGTGGTCCACGGGGATTACCTTTGTGCTGTGCGCTTTGGGCTCGGCGTTGTGCGCCTTTTGGGCGGTTGAAAGAACCGGCCAAAAAGACGGTCGGCAAAAAGAGCTTTTTAAAAAGCTGTTTTCATAAAGCTTAAAGAGGTCTGCCTATTTTAGGTAGGCCTCCTTTTTGTAATAACTGCGGACAAACAGGCCAAAAGTTGTTATAATAATTTTGTTGCAAAGCGGGTTTAAAAGCCCGGTACAATTTAATTCTGTTTTTGGAACCGTATGTGGAATACGGTGCGCTTTTGAGAAATCAAAGGCATAATTGAGGTCCAAAAACAGTCGTTTTAGGCACAACGCGCGCGAGCCGATCCCTTGCGTGCGCTGTGCCGAGTGTTTATTGCCACCCTCCGGTGGCAATAAACCGCGGCTGTTTTATCTTGGGTTACCTCAATTAGCTCAAATACAACAGCCGTTTTTGTTTGCCCTTCTTTGCTTGCATTGCTCCCACTCCTTGGGCCAATACGGCTATGTATTTGTTCCTTCAAAACAAAAAACAAGGAGAATGAAATGTCTGAACAAAACAAATTATACCTTCCGCAGTCTATTACGGATAATTTATCCCTGCTGGCTAAAAAAGAACTCAGCGAAATGACGGAGCTCCAACAAGCGGAATTTGTGGAATCCTATCGCAGAAAAGCCAAAAACACGGGGCTGAGCTATTTGTGCTGGTTGTTTGGCCTGCATTATGCTTATGTGGGGCAATGGGGCCTGGAAATAATCTTCCTGTGCACAATGGGGGGATTTTTCGTTTGGTGGCTTGTAGATGCCTTTCGGTGTCCCGGTATCATCCGCAACTACAACAGAGACGTGGCCATGGATGTCTTGCGCGAAATTAAATTAATGTCTAAATAAAGGACTAGGATAAATGCCCCGGGTTACCCCAGGGCATTTTGCTTAATTAGATCACGGTTTTTTCAAAGAAAAACAGTTTCTTTCTAGGCGACGGCGACTGAGCGTATACTGTAAAAGGGCGGAGCCCGAGGTATCCGAAGGAGCCGGCAACAACGAAAGAAACTGTTTTACGAAGAAAAAACACGAAGAGGGAGAGCTACTCCTTCCGGTCCTTTTGCTGACGCAAAAGGCCTGCAGTCCGGGCTCGCGGTTTTTGCCTTGCGCGCAAAATAAAGAAAGTGTTGACCTGCGGATTTTTTCAAACAAAAATGCGCTTATTCTAGGCGCGAGCGCGGGAGGGATACTGTGGGCACACGCGCGGCAGCGCGGAGGTATCCGACCAAGCGAGCAACAACGAATAAACGCATTTTTGGAAGAAAAAACACGGAGAGGGAGAGATTCGAACTCTCGATACGGTTTCCCGTATGCAGTCTTTCCAGGACTGTGCCTTAAACCACTCGGCCACCTCTCCAAAAGGGGTTCCTACTAGGAAAGCAAATAAATTATACCAAATTAAAAAGCATTTGAAAAATCCGCAGCCCAATTTGCCCTTTCACGGCCGGGGCCCCAGACGGCCCGCCACTTAGCGGCGAAAGCTTTTCACCTGCATGCCCAGTGCACGGCCCAGCAGCATCAGCGGGAAAATAATAAACACGGTCACTACGGCGGCAAGCAACAGCATAATCACGCTAAACGAAAGCGCCACAAATCCGGCAAAAAACCCCGCACGCGCCCTAGGCGGCGGCGCGGGCTGCTCTTGCACGCGGGCCGGCCCGACGGGACGGCTGTGCTGTTGCACCACTTCGGCTTCTAAAATTTGTTTTTCCATATTTTTATATTGTGACATAATTGGCGCCGTTTTGCCACCCAATAAGGGGATTATAAGATATGGTAAAATTTATATGTAAGCTTTTAAAAGAGGACTCTTATGAAAAAAATCATGCAAGCCTTCTGCAAAAAATGGAATTTATCCTCGCACCGTTTGACTGCGGTGCTGGCACTATACTTTATGTTGGCGCTGAACATCAGCTTTTGGCGTTTTGTGTTTACCCATGCCGAACTCGGCGGGGCGGCGTCTTACGTATTTTTGCTCTCCGTGCCGTTTTTGATTTTTGCGCTGCTGTACGTGAGCTTTAGCGTGTTGCTGCTGCCTTATATCGGCAAGCCGTTGTTCTTTTTGCTGCTGATTATTTCCGCCGCCACCAACTACCTGATGTATCAGTTTGGTGTATTTATTGACGCGGATATGATCCGCAATACCTTTGAAACGCACCCCGGCGAAGTGAAAGATTTAATCACCCCCAAATCCGTGACTTGGCTGACGCTGCTGGGCATTGTTCCGGCGTTGTTGTTGCTGAAAATTAAAATTGTGTACCGCCCGTTTTTTAAGGAATTGCTGGGCCGCTTGGCCCGCTGCGGCATTTTGCTGTTGTGCCTGTTGGTGCTGTTGCCTTTTGTGTACAAATCCTATGCTTCCTTCGGCCGCAACAACAATCAGGTGCGCCGCTTGGTCAACCCGCTCAACTACATCTACGCCACCGTGCGGTATTTCCAGTTGGAAGCCCAAGCCCGCCGGCCCTTCGTCAAACTGGATGAACAAGCCGCCCATGTGCCCTACCCCGATGAAGAGCGGACGGTCTTTGTCTTGGTGTTGGGTGAAACGGCCCGCGCGATGAACTTCTCTCTCAACGGATACCCCAAAGAGACCAACCCGCGCCTGGCCAAAGAAGACATCGTTAACTTCCCCTCTGTGGAGTCGGCCGGGACGGCGACGGCGGTTTCTGTGCCGTCTATGTTCTCATTCGTATCCCGCAAAGATTTCAACGTAACGGACGCCAAATATACCGAAAACCTGTTGGACCTGCTGCAACAAACCGGCTACAAAGTATTTTGGCTGGAAAACGACAACGGCTGCAAAGGCGTCTGTTCCCGCGTCCCCAACAAAGAAATGGACTTAAAAAATAAAAAATATTGCGACGGCACCTACTGCTACGACGATATCTTGCTGGAGGAACTGCGCGACTTCCTCCAAAACACCAAAGACGGCCATGTCTTTGTGGTGCTGCACACCATCGGCAGCCACGGTCCCACTTATTACCGCCGCTACCCCGAGGCCTTCAAAAAATTTACGCCCACGTGCGACACGGAAGAAATATCCACCTGCACGCAAGAGCAAATCATCAACACCTACGACAATACCATTTTGTACACGGACCATATTGCCGCAGGGGTGATTGACATCCTCAAAGAACATCCTCATTGGGAAGCGGGCATGATGTACGTGTCCGACCATGGCGAATCTTTGGGTGAAAACGGCGTCTACCTACACGGGCTGCCATACTCTATTGCTCCCAAAGAGCAAACCCGCGTGCCCATGGTCATTTGGATGAGCGATGTCATGAAAAAAGCCGACCACATAGACTATGAATGTCTCAAGAAAAAAGCCAAAGAGGGGCATTTCTCGCACGATTATCTATCGCATTCATTGCTGACGCTCATGGAGTTAGACAGCCAAGTATACGACCCTCAATTGGACTTCTTTGATTCGTGCCGCACCTTGCCTATTCCCAAAAAGCAATAAATCTAAACCGGCCCCGCCCCAAACGGCGGGGCTTTTTTTCGGCGCGCGCGGGCTGCAAATTGGTAAAATGTATATAGGTTACGCGTGAAGTCACATCACGCAAATTCAAAACCGAAGGAAGAACACCATGCTGCCCAAAGCGTATGAACCGCAAGAAGTAGAAAGCAAACTCGTAGAAAAATGGCAAAACGCCAAACTCTTTACCGCCAAAGTAGATAAAAACAAAAAACCCTTTGTTATCGTCATCCCGCCGCCGAACATTACGGGGGCCCTGCATATGGGGCACGCCCTCAATGACACGCTGCAAGACACCCTCATCCGCGCCCACCGCATGTTTGGGCAAGAGGCCTATTGGGTGCCGGGCACGGACCACGGCGGCATCGCCACGCAAAACGTCATTGAAAAAAAGCTCTCTAAAGAGCAGCACCTCTCCCGCCATGATTTAGGCCGCGAAAAATTCGTGCAAACCGTGTGGGACTGGTACAACGAATGCGGCAACGCCATTTTCAACCAATTCAAAAAAATGGGGTGGAGCTTGGATTTGTCCAAAGAAAACATCCGCTTCACCATGGACGAACAACGCGCCAAATCCGTCTATGCCTGCTTCAAACGCCTGTGGGAAAAGGGCTACATTTACCGCGGCAAACGCTTAATCAACTGGTGTGTGCGCTGCTCTACGGCCTTGTCTGATATTGAGGTGGAGCACGAACAGCACGCGGGCAAGCTGTGGCACCTACGCTACAAAGGGGCCGACGGATCCGAGGGCGTCGTCATCGCCACCACCCGCCCGGAAACCATTTTTGCCGATGCGGCCATTGCCGTCAATCCCAAGGATGAACGTTACAAAGATTTAGTGGGCAAAAAAGTCATCATCCCGCTGGCGGGGCGCGCCATTCCGGTCATTGCCGACGAAGCGGTGGAAATGGAATTTGGCACCGGGGCTTTAAAGATTACCCCCGCCCACGACGCCACCGACTACGAAGTGGGCCAACGCCACCACTTGGAAATGATGACGGTCATCAACGACAAAGGCAAAATGATTAACTGCCCCGAAAAATACCTGGGCATGGACCGGGACCTTTGCCGCAAAGAAACCGTCCAAGATTTGGAAGCGGCCGGCCTGCTGGTCAAAGAAGAAAAATATAACAACGCCGTTTCCACCTGCTACCGCTGCCACAACGCCATTGAGCCGTACTTGAGCGAACAGTGGTTCGTCAAAATGGACAAACTGGCTGCCCCGGCTTTGGCCGCGGCGGAATCGGGCGAGCTGCAATTCCACCCCGCCAGCTGGAAAACGCCGTTTATCAACTGGCTAAAGAACATCCAAGACTGGTGCATTTCCCGCCAAATTTGGTGGGGGCACCGCATCCCGGTGTGGTACTGCCGCCACTGCAGCGAAAAAGGCCTTACTTTTACCACCGACAAACAAGGCCATGAACAGTTGACCAAGGTGTCTTTTGAAGACGGCGCCCAGCCGATTGTGTCCTATGGCAAACCCGAAAAATGCCCCCACTGCGGCGGGCACGATTTGGTGCAAGACCCCGACGTGTTGGACACGTGGTTCTCTTCTGCCCTGTGGCCGATGAGCGTATTCGGCTGGCCGGACGAAACCGAAGAGCTAAACTATTTTTATCCCACCACCTCTATGGTGACCGGGTATGAAATTTTGTACCTGTGGGTGGCCCGCATGGTGATGATGGGGTTGGAATTTAGAGGCAAGCTACCGTTTAAGGACGTATTTTTAAATGGTATCGTGCGCGACAAACGCGGCAAGAAAATGTCCAAATCCTTGGGCAACGTCATTGACCCGCTGGACATGACCGCCAAATACGGCACGGACGCGGTGCGCTTTTCGCTGTTGATGCAGGCCGTGCCCGGCAAAGACATCCCCTACGCCGAAGAAAGCATCACCGGCGCACGCAATTTCTGCAACAAGATTTACAATGCCTCGCGCTTTATCTTAATGAATATGGAAGGGATTCAGGGCCCCCTGGCCATGCCCAAGCAAGCCAAGGAACTGGCCGACCGCTGGATTTTGGACCGCTACACCCACGCGATCAAAACCGCCCGCGAAGGCATTGAAAAATACAACTTGGCCCAGACGGCCAATACGCTGTATCACTTCCTGTGGGGCGACTTTTGCGACTGGTACATTGAGCTGGCCAAGCAACGCTTCCAAACCGAGGAAAAAGAATACGTCATGGCGCTGTGCGTCAATATTCTCTACGGCACGCTCAAGGCCTTGCACCCGCTCATTCCGTTCATCACGGAAGAAATTGCCGAAAGCTTGCGTCCGTTTGTGGACGAGAAAGCGGAGTTCTTGCTCCAGCAAGCCTATCCGGAATTTGACGCGGCCTTGGTGGACGCCGACGCCGTGAAGAAAATGGAAATCATCCAAGGCGTTACCAAAGAAATCCGCACCATCCGCGCGCAATTTAATGTGCCGCCGGGTTTGAAAATCAATGCCGTGCTCTCCGCCCAAGATGAGGCGGACCTGACGGTCTTGCGCCAATACGCCGCTTATATCTGCCTAATGGCCAAAATAGACCAACTGCAAATCGGCGTCAATGAGCAAAAGCCCAAACAAACCGCGACGGCCACCTTCGGCCGTGTGGCGGTGTATGTGCCGCTGACCGGGCTGATTGACTTTGATAAAGAAAAGAAACGCTTGGAAAAAGACATGGCCGCCGCGCAGGCGAATATCGCCTCCCGCCAGGCCCGCCTGAGCCAAGAGAACTTTATCAAGCACGCTCCGCAAGAGCAAATTGACAAAACCAAGGCCGAGCTGGCCGCCGCGCAAACCCTGTTGGCGCAGGCGCAAGCCGCTTTGGCAGACTTGGCGTAAGCTGCATTTTCCCCCGCCGGCAAAATACCTGTCGGCGGGGATTTTTTCTTTAGGAGGGAATATGCGTAAAATTTTGACCCTTTGCTGTCTGCTGAGCTTAAGCTGGCCGCTGTATGCGCAGTCTGCCCATTGGAAAGCCGTGCTGCGTTATGACAAACAAGCCGCCCAGGCAGATCTAATCCAGCGGTTGCGGAAATATACGCCGCTGTCTACCGAAACGGCCAAGGGCCGCACGGCCTTGGCCAAGTTGCTGGCCAAGGAACTTAAAAATGCCGGCGCGCAAAATGTAAAAACCGGGGCCGACGGCTCCGTCTCCGCGCTGATTCCCGCCACCACCCAGCAGTCCGTTCCCACATTGGCCTTGGGGGCATTTCTTCCGCCGCGGGCGGGAGCCGAGGCCCGCTTGCAAGCCAAATATAACGGCGGGGACCTGTGGGTGGATAAAACGCAAAATATACGCCTAACCGAATACGACAATCCCCAACTTTTAGAAGCGCACGGGCATGACTTGGTCCTGACCCCCAATGCAGACGGCCGGGCGGGAGCGGCGGTTTTGTTGACGCTGGCTGATTATTTATTGGGGCACCCGGCCATTGCGCACGGACCGATTTACCTCTTTTTTATGCAAGATCCGCAAGCCCCCGCCCCGGTACAGGCTGAGTACGCCTATGTGCTCAACGGGGGCCGTTTAGGCGAAATGGTAACGGAAACCTTTGCCGGGAAATCCTTTGAAGCCGTATTTGAAGGGGACCGCAGCCCCAACCCGGGGCAAGCCATGGGCTCGGCCTTTGCAGACAACCTGCTGATGGCGGCGGACTTTCAAACCCTGCTGCCCCGCCAGAGCCGCCCGGAAAACACCTCCGGCCGCCGGGGTTTTGTGTGGGTCACGGACTTAGAGACCCGCGGCAATGTCAGCACGGTGCGTGGCATCGTACGCGCCTTTGACGCACAGGAAATGCAACAGCTCACCGCCCAAGTGCAACAAGCGTTTCAAACCGTCAAGGCCCTCAACCCCAAAAACAAAAAAACTTCTTTGCAATTTAAAGAAGAGTTCCAAAACCTGCAGGGCAAACTCCCCCCGGCTTTACTAAGCAGCCTGCAAGCGGCGCTGCGCCAAGAGGAAATTTCCGCCCAAACCGTGGCCCTGCGCGCCCAAAACACGGCGGCCGCATTGACGGCCCAAGGCTTGCCCAGTTTAGAGCTGTTCTGCGGCGTGTTCAACCGGGGAACGCAACTGGAATATGCCGATGTATATATTATGGAAGCCGCCCTGCGCACGCTGCTCACACGCAGTACGCTGTAACCTACAAATACCCACCCTTTGGCCCCGCCCAAAAGCGGGGCTTTTTTCGGTCCTACCCCTTTTGTAGGTCCTTTGGCCCTTGTGCCGCGGCTGTGGGATTCATAGAATAATAAAAAGAAAGACATAGATTCTATGTCCCCATTTTGATTTACAGGAGAACGCAATGAAAAAAAATAAAGCTGTGTCCGTATTGCTAGCCTTATTTGTTTGCGCCACGGCCGCCTTGGCACAAGGCACCCTGGCCGACCAATACCGCGCCGGTATGTTGCCGCGTTTTGTGGAATATACCAAAATAGCCAGCCAAAGTGACAACGATGCCGAATGGATGACCCCCGGCCAAGAAGAAATGGCCCAAATCCTCTACAAAGACATCCAAGCTTTTGGCTTCCCGACCTATTTATCCAAAGATAAATATATTTATGTGAATATTCCCTCTAACTTAAAAGGCCGCAAAGCCCCCGTGTTGGGCATCAGCGCCCACTACGATACCACGCCGGATATCATCGGCTATGGCATCAAACCGCAAGTCATTAAAAATTACGACGGCAAACCCATTGAGCTCAAAAACGGGCACGTCATCAATTTTGAAACCGACCCCTATTTGCAAAAAATGGTGGGCAAGACCATCGTCACCTCTGACGGCACGACCATGTTGGGCGCCGATGACAAAGCCGGCGTCACCATTGTCACCACGCTGATCAAGACCTTGGCCGAAAACCCGGATATGCCGCACGGGCAAATCCAGCTGGTCATCACCCCCAACGAAGATGTGGGCCGCAGCGCCGAACGCTTGGACTTGAACTACTACCACCCGGATTACGCCTTTGATTTTGACGCTGGCTGCGAAGGGGAAATCATTGTAGCCAACTTCTCGGCTGACCGCATTGTAGTGACGGCTAAAGGCGTCAACGGACACCAATCCTATGCCAAAGAAAACGGCTACCGCAACTCGGCCGACCCGATTGCCCTGGTGACCCGTTTGGTTGCGCGCAAACACAACTTGCCCAACCACAGCGAAGGTGAACAAGGCTATATTGAGCCGCACCACATTTCTTATGATGCGCAAGCCAACACCCACTCGGTGGATTTCCGCTTCCGCTATTTCAACCAAAACGACGGCAAACGCTGGATGAACCGCGTCAACCGCGCCGTTAAATATGCCGAGCAGAAATTTGGCGTAGAGATTGAAGTGCAAGCCGTCAAACAATATGAAAACGTGGCCAACGGCGTCAAGGCCGGAGCCATGCAGCTGATTGACAATGCCATGAAGGCCGCTGGCGTCAAACCGAACTATAAAAAAGAACGCGCCGGCACCACCTCGGCCATGATCATGGCCAAATACGGTTTTGGCGGATATACGGTTTTCACCGGGCAGAACAATCCGCACAACTTTACCGAATGGCTCAGCGAAGAGGATATGTTTAAGGCCTATGAAGTGGCGTTGAACTTGGTATCCCAAACTGCGCAAATGACCGTAAAATAAATTTATGAAAATCCTTGTCGCCACCGGCAACCAACATAAGTTTAAAGAGATTACCGAAATCCTCCCCCGCCGCACCAAAACGGGGGAGGATATAGAATATCTCAGCTTGGCAGACATCGGCGGACTGAAACTGCCGCCGGAGAATGGCTCCACCCTGGAAGAAAACGCCGAGGTAAAAGCCGTTTACGCCGCCAAGGAATCGGGTTTGCCCACCGTATCTGACGACACGGGAATGGAAGTGGAATTTTTAGACGGACGCCCCGGCGTGCATACCGCCCGGTACGCGGGCGAAAACGCCGACGCCGATGACAACAACCGCAAGCTGCTCAATGAGCTGGAAGGTTTGTTTTTGGGTAAGCGCGCGGCGCGCTTTCGCACCGTGGCGTGCTTGGCCACGCCGCAAGGCAAGGTGGTCCATTTTGAAGGCAGCCTAGACGGCTTTATCGGCTTTGGCTACCGTGGCGAAAACGGCTTTGGCTATGACCCGCTGTTTATTGTGGCGGGCACCAACAAAACCTTGGCCGAAATGACCGACGCGGAAAAAAACGCCATCAGCCACCGCGGCCAGGCCTTCAAAAAATTAGCAGAGCACCTTACCGTACTCAACAAATAAAATTTAGGCAAAAAAATCCCCGGCCTAGCACTCGGGGATTTTTTATGCCTTCAAAACTTTATTCCTTGCGCCAACGCTTTAACTTTGGCAGCACCTGCCGCATCATCTCGTGGGCTTTCTGGGCGGATAATTCCGGGTGGGCCTGCACCATAAAAGGCACGCAGGTTTCTATCATTTCATCCATCGTCAAATCCGCCGTAAAATCACCGTCTTTGTAGCAATAGAGGCAATATTCTGTATTGGGGGTGCCGTCGGCGTTGGCGCCCAACAGGCCCGGGTCCGCCAGCGGCATGCCGCAACTTTGGCAAAAGGTCATTTCTTTCTCTTTCATGCAAATAGTATATCAAAATTTATAATAAAATCCATTTCCAAAGCCGATCAACTCATCATGCCCCGTGTAACTACCCCCCATATTCTCACAAAGTTTGGCATATTTATCATTTCTATCCTGGGTCAAAGCCCAGCAGACGCGCCCCCAACTGCTCAAATTGCCATGCTGAAAGTAGCGCGCATAGCCATTTTTCAGCGAGGTATTATTGACGCAAACCACCCTGTCATTTCCGTTGGGGTCCAATAGTCTACAGCTTCCCCACTCATAGGTGCAACTGCGTTTGTCAGCCGACAAACTGCACCCGCTGGGCCGCACAGCCAGTGCTTCAAAATCGTCGGCATACTGGCCGTTTTCCAAATAATATACCTCCTCGGCCGTGGCCAAAGCGTCCACCGTCGCCATCATGGTGGAATAGCGGCTTTTCATGACCGCCTTGGTATATTGCGGCAAGGCAATGGAAGAGAGAATGCCAATGATGAGAACGACGACCAATAATTCAATCAATGTAAAGCCGCCTAAACGGCCCGTAGAGAAGTCTTTCATAGTGGGGTTCCTTTTTTGATAAATTTTGTCTATACGCAAAATTTATCA
>CAVHDF010000016.1:0-26794 GCA_963634865.1 Eggerthellaceae bacterium | reverse complement strand
GTTCAGGATCTTCCATTTTTCTAGTAGTGGTCGTTGCCTTTATTAAATAAACAACAGGGAAAATGGAAGATGCTGAGCAGAGACACCTCAGCATGACCCTGATTTTTATAACGACCTTGCCGTTTCATCCATGCCGTCATTCCCGAAGGTTGTAATCGGGAATCTCAACCTTATTGTTTTTTGTTTTTGTCGTCGTAGAAGTTGGCACCACAATTTAAAACACTTGCACAATGTTTTTTTTTTGATAAATTTTTATCGTAAGAGAAAATTTATCAAAAAGGAAGACGCATATGAAAAATCGTTCTACGGGCCGTTTAGGCGGCTTTACGCTCATTGAGTTACTCGTTGTTGTGCTTATCATCGGCATTCTTTCTGCCGTTGCTTTGCCGCAATACCAAAAGGCGGTGGCGCGTTCCCGCGCGGTAGAGGCAATGACCAACGGTACCGCCCTGGTGCAAGCCTTGGACCGCTATTATATGGCCAACGGGGCGTATACGGCGGAAGTGACCGACTTAGACATCCAGTTGCCCAAACCTAAGTACTATAATTACAATGTTCGCAATACAGGCAATTCAAGCACGCGCGTTCAAGCGGCCCCCAAAATGAGGGGATTACCGTCCTTTGAGTGGTCGTTGGAGGGGGAACGACCGCGTTGGTGTTTCGCCCCGGTAAGTGATGATCAGGCTAATGCCGCCTGCGCTACCTATGGGACCTATTCCCATACTTGGGACAATTCCAATAAATACTATAAACTAAATTAACCCCGCATAAAAAAACCCCGCCGAAGAGCGGGGTTTTTGTGGTAGCAAAAATTACTTTCCGTTTTTGCGTTTGAGAGCGGCCTTAACCAACCCGTCAAAGAGCGGGTGCGGGCGCTGCGGACGGGAACCAAATTCCGGGTGGAACTGGCCCGCAATGAAATACGGGTGATCCTCGCGCTCCACGATTTCAGGCAGCACGCCCTCGTGCCAACCGCTGACTTTCAGGCCGGCCTCGCGCAGGGTTTTGACATAGGCGGGGTTGAATTCGTAGCGGTGGCGGTGGCGTTCCTCAATGCGGTCCTTGCCGTAGAGGCGGTGCGCCAAAGAGCCCTTTTCCAAATCCGCTGTGTAATTGCCCAGGCGCATGGTGCCGCCTTTGTACACCACGTTTTTTTGTTGTGGGGTCAAGTCCACTACGGGGTCTTTGGTAGCGGGGTTAAATTCGGTGGAGTTGGCGTCAGTCAAGCCACACAGGTGCCGCGCAGCCTCAATCACTGCGCACTGCATCCCCACGCAAATGCCCAAAAAGGGCACCTTATTTTCGCGCGCAAAGCGCACGGTTTCAATCTTGCCCTCAATGCCGCGCGTGCCAAATCCGCCGGGGATTAAAATGCCGTCGGCGGCTTTGAGCTTTTCGTCCACATTGTCCTTTTCGGTGTTGACGTAGAGAATTTCCACTTTTGTGTCATTATTCATCCCGGCGTGACGCAAGGCCTCGTTGATGGATTTGTATGCGTCTTGCAGCTCAGAATATTTCCCGGCCACGGCGATTTTGACGCTTTGGCTGGGGTGCAGGGCTTTGTCAAAAAAGCGGAACCAATTTTCGTCCACGGCGTGCTTGGGTTTTAGCCCCAGCAGTGCGATGACTTGTTCGTCCACTTTTTGTTTATAGAAATTAAGCGGTACGTCGTAAATGGACTTGGCGTCGGCGCATTCAATGACGGCCTGCGGCGGCACGCTGCAAAAGAGCGAAATTTTGTTTTTTAACCCTTCCGAGAGCGGCTTTTCCGTGCGGCAAATCAGCATGCTGGGGGAAATGCCCACCTCGCGCAATTTGTTGACGGAGTGCTGCGTCGGCTTGGTCTTAAGTTCTTGCGCCACGGAGATGTAAGGCACCAGCGTCACATGCACGCTGATGACGTTCTGCGGGCCGCGCTCCAAGCACAGCTGCCTGGCCGCTTCTAAGAACGGCAAGGACTCAATGTCGCCCACCGTGCCGCCGATTTCAATGATAGATACGTCAAAATCTTTTTCAAAAGCGCAGAAGCGTTTTTTGATTTCATTGGTGATGTGCGGGATGACCTGCACCGTAGCGCCCAAATATTCGCCGCGGCGTTCCTTGTCAATGACCGTTTGGTAAATGCTGCCGGCGGTGTTGGTGTTGGCGCGGGTCATATTCACGTCTAGAAAGCGTTCGTAATGGCCCAAGTCCAAATCGGCCTCCGCGCCGTCTACGGTGACGAACACTTCGCCATGCTGATAGGGGCTCATGGTGCCGGGGTCCACGTTAATATAAGGGTCGCACTTGATCATATTGACCTTAAAACCGTGCAGTTGCAAAAGTTTACCGATGCTGGCGCCGGAGATGCCTTTGCCCAGGGAGCTGACGACGCCGCCGGTGATAATGATGAATTTAGACATGTAAGAATACGCCTCCTGATTTAAATTAAAAACTGGGTGCTGCTGACTTCTTATTTCAAAAAATCACATAACTGGCTATTGTTTGCACCGCATTTTTTTGCGTGCGTTTTACTTCGGTCAAATGGTGCGGCTGCTCAAACTAAGCCACTTTCTGTTTTCCCAATGGAGCACCTTTTGCCGGGCCTGTTTTGGACCCTAAAAAGGGGAACTCCCGCCGGGGCGGGAGTTCTTCGCTCTAATGTGTTTTGTAATAGGTTTCGGCGTTTTGCAGGTCCTGCGCGGTGTCTATGGCCGGGCCGGCTGAGTCAATGACCACACATTTTAAGGTCATGCCGTCCTCCAGCGCGCGCAGCTGCTCCAACCGCTCCAGTTGCTCCAACGGGCTGGGGGGCAGGCTGACAAAACGCTCCAGCGCTTTGCGCTGATAGCCGTAAATGCCGCAATGCTGCCAGTAGGGAATATTTTTGTTTTCCTCGGTGAGCTCACGTTTGAACGGCACACGCGAGCGCGAGAAATACAAGGCCTTGCCTTCTTTATTTAAAACGGCTTTGACGCAGTTGGGGTCATTGATTTTATTTTCATCCAGGGTCGGCGCCACGGCGGAGGCAATGTCGCAAGAGGGCTCTTTTTGCAAAAGCTGCGCGATTTTTTGCACGGTTGTCGGGGCGATAAACGGCTCATCGCCTTGGACGTTGATGACGATTTGCTCCGGGCGGTTCTGGGCCGCTTCATACACGCGGTCGGTGCCGCTTTGGCAGGCGTCGCTGGTCAGCACGCCCTTGGCGCCAAATGCAGCCACCGCGTCCACCACAATTTGGTTTTCCGTAGCAATAAGCACTTCGCCTACCTGGGCTTTTACGCAGGCTTCCCACACGTGTTGCACGACGGGCTTGCCCGCCAATAATTTCAACGCTTTGCCCGGCAACCGGGTGGAGCCGTAACGGGCCGGAATAACGATTAAAACCTCACTCACGGTAAAACCTCCTCAATTTCTTGCGGGGTGACGGTGGCCGTGCCGGATTTGCCCACCACAATGCCCGCGGCATAGTTGGACAGCACCGCCGCCTCATGCAGCTTGGCGCCACACGCCAACGCCAGCGTAAAGACGGAAATGACCGTGTCGCCCGCGCCGGTAACATCAAACACTTCCCGCGCGGTGGCTTTGACGGTGACCGGTTTCTTTTTGCCCTTTTCAAACAGGCTCATACCGTCGGCGCTGCGGGTAATTAAAATAGAGTCTGCATTGAGCATTTTCAAAATCTTTTGCCCCAGGTTTTCCATGGCTTCTTCGCCGCTTTTGGGCGCCAGGCCGGAGCCTTCCCACGCCTCTTTGGTATTAGGGGTCATGCAGGTAATGTTTTTATATTTTTTGAAATTATCAATTTTGGGGTCTACGCACACGGGGATTTTGCGCTTGCGGCAAGCGTCTATGAGCGCCTTGATGTTTTTGTCGCTGAGCATCCCCTTGCCATAGTCGGACAAAATCACGCCCTTGGCGGTTTGCACGGCTTGTTGAAAGCGCTGCATGCAGGTGGCGGCGGCGTCGTGCGCCACGGGGTGTTTGCTCTCGCGGTCAAAGCGGACGATTTGCTGCTGCTCGGCCATGACGCGCACCTTTTGGGTGGTGGGGCGGTCGTAATCTTCGGCCACGCCGCTGATGTCTACGTTTTGTTTGCGCAGAAAGTCTTTGAGCAGCTCGCCGCCTGCGTCCCGTCCGACGACGGATACCAAAATGGGTTTTGCGCCCAAGGCGGCCAGGTTGACGGCCACATTGCCCGCCCCGCCCGCGACGAAAAATTCTTTGTTCACCGCCACCACGGGCACCGGGGCCTCGGGCGAAATGCGGCTGACGTTTCCTTTGATAAAGTGGTCAAGCATAATATCGCCCACCACGATCATTTCTTTGCCTTTAAAAGCGCGTAAAATTTCTTTTAGTCTTTTAGTCGTTACGGTTTGCATGGGTAACCTCTGTATTGTTCCATTATAAAATATTTGCAGGCGCTTGTCTTTTAAACTCCAGCAGCTCCGCCGAGACCGAACCGATAAACACCTCTACTTTCATTTTAACGGGCATTTTGTACTCGTCGTCCGTGAGCCACACCTTTAAACTTTTTCCCTTGGAAACAAAAATCCCTTCCCCGCGGATTTGCGGTTCCACCAGCACGCAGTCAAAGCTGCCCGCGGCGGTTTTGACGCGCTCTTTTTTGAGCACCTTGACCACCAGCGGATATTGCTTTTCACGGTTGACGATGTCAAACACGATGTCTTGGCCGATTTGCAGCTTTTGCGCGCGCACATAATACAGGGAGCTGAGCATATCCAGCACGGGGATTTCCAGCGCGCCCTCTATCGGGCGGGGTTCCTCTTTCTTTTGCACTTGGCCGTGATATTTGTGCCCGGCGTAATCAAAGGACAGCCATTCGTCGCGCCGGTAGCTGCCCTCACGCACGCTTTGACCATAGCCCAAGGAGTAAAAATCTTTTGCGTCCAACCACGATTGGTTGACGTCGCGCACTTTAAACACCGCGTCTATGACCGGGGCGGAAAAAGCCGTCGTCTGCAGCAGATAAGCCGTATGCCCGTTCACAGACACCAGCCCGCGGTTGCGGATGTAGGCCGTGCCGGCTTTGACGAAAGAGTAATAAATGCCGTATTTGAGCTGCTCGTAGGCCCAAGGGGCGGTTTGCCGCGCGGCTGGGTCGGGTACCAAAGCGGCATAGGGGTGCAGCGCGCGGCCTGTAAAATCAATCAATTTTTCATCTTTAAAAACCGCTTGGTCCGCCGCGGGTAAAGCCGGGGCAGGTGCAGAAGAGGAAACGGGCGCACGCTGCTCCGCCTTTTCGTCGGCGGGGGTTGGAGAGGAAAGGGTATTTTTCACCGGGGGGAGCTGGGCTGTGGTGGCGGGTTTCACTACATTTGTTTGTGGCGCTGCTGGTACAACCGGGTCCGCCGGAGCAGCTACTGCTTCTGAAACCGGGGCAGTAACCGTTGGAACCGCTGGGGCGGTTGTCGTCGGCTGCGCCGCGTGGCACGCCGCCAACAAACCGGCACTCAAAAAAAGCAAGCTAATATTCGTTTTGCGCATGTTGTTTTAGGATAAACCGCGCCGCGGCCGCCATGTTGGGCGCAATAAAATCCGGCTTTAAGTCCGGGTATTTCTTCAAATGATTTTTGCCGTTGGCCGTGGTCATCAAAACGCTTTGGCAGCCCAGTCCATGGCCGAAGAGCACATCGGCCTTTTTGTCGCCCACCATAAAGGAGCGTGCCGGGTCAATGTGGTATTTTTTAATCAGTTGTTCGCCCAGCAAAGTGCCCGGCTTGCGGCAAGCGCAGTTTTGGCCGGGGGCGTGCGGGCAAAATACGATATCGTCAATCACCACCGGGTAGAGCAGCTCCCGCAGGCGCGCATGCACGGCATTGACTTCTTTTTCCGTAAAATAGCCCCGGCCGATGCCGGATTGGTTGGACACGATAAACAAATGAAACCCCGCCTTTTGCAGGCGCAGCAGCGCCGCTTGGACCGGGGCATAAAGGACCACGCGGGCCGGGTCGCTTAAATAGGTGCCCGGTTTTTCGTGGATTAAGGTACCGTCTCTGTCAAAGAAGACGGCTTTTATTTGATTTTGCATTCGGGGTGCTCCGTAAACCAGCGGGTGGCCTCGGCCTCGCGTTTCCAGCGGTTGTGCGCCCAGAGCCAATTCTCCGGGTTTTGGCGGATCCAGCCTTCGTAAATATCCGTCAGCTTTCGTACAAAAGCGCGGATGTGCTCTTGGCTGTATTCCTTGGGGGGGAGTAAGGGGTCTTGCACGGTGCAAATGAGTTGCCCCTTTTCCCGCGTGACCACCACCGGGAAGACCGGCACTTGCAGCCGGATCGCCAGCAGGGCCGTAATGGGCGACACCGCCGCCGGACGGCCCAAAAAGTGCATAAAGATTTCGCTCGCCACCACATTTTGGTCCGTCAAAATGCCGATGAGTTTGCCGCGTTTGAGCCAGCGCGCACAGGCAAAAAACGGGTTGGCGTCGTGGTTGCTGTAAAAGGTACGCCCGCCGAAGATATTGCGCAGGCGGTTGGTTTCTTCGTCTACGTAGGGGTTGTCCACGCGCTGGGCCAAGACGGCCTTGTCCAGCCCGGCCACCGAGGTGGCCAGCCCAAAGGCTTCCCAGTTGGTAAAGTGCCCAATGTGGATAATCCCGCCCGTGTGGGTTTGCTCGGCTTGGTGCAGTTTCTCTACGCCGCGGATACATACGCGGCGGCTAAATTCTTCCTTAGTGTAAGAGGATAATTTTACAAATTCGGCCAAAATTTGCCCCATATTGCGCCAAGAATTGGTGGCGATTTGGTGCACCTCTTGCGGGGTTTTTTGCGGAAAGGCGCGGGCAATGTCAGACAAATTGCGCTTAAAGCGTTTTTTCATCAGGTGCGCCGCGGCCCCGGTGGCAAAACGCCCTACCTTAACGGCTGCGCCATACGGCAGCGCGCGCAGGGCCCAGCAGGCCGCCTTCAGCCCGGCGTATTGGATAAAGTAAGAAGGGGATTTTTGAAAACGCATACCTCATTATAGCAATTTTCTTTTGTCCGACGGCAAAAAATACCCGTCCAATAAATGCTAAAATATATCAACTTATTTTGGCAGAGGTATACGCTATGGACGCATTGTCTTTACGGGAAAAAATGAAGCAGAACTGGGCCGGCCGGCTGGTGCTGTTGGCCGCCAGCAAAGTGTATGGCTTGGGGGTATGGTTCAACCGCACTTGCTACGAAAACGGGTGGAAACGGGTGGAAACGGCCAATTCCCGCGTGGTGTGTATCGGCAATATTACCGCCGGAGGCACGGGCAAAACGACAGCCGTGTTGCTGGCGGCGACAGCTTTGGCCAAAGAGGGGGTGCGCGTGTCCATCGTTTCACGCGGATACAAGCGCCAACAAGCCGGCAAGGATGACGTGACCATTTTGTTTGACAACCCGGATGCCGACTGGCGCTCGGCCGGGGACGAGCCGTATATGATGAGCCGCGTGCTTAGCCAGTACAAGGTGCCCATCGTCATCGGGCGCAACCGTGCCGCGGCGGCCAATGAGGCCCTGCGCCGTTTTAGAAGCCAAATTGTTTTGTTGGACGACGGCTTGCAGCACCACCGCTTAAAACGCGACGCCAACATTATTTTGATAGACGCCAAGAACCCTTTTGGCGGCGGACATTTGCTGCCGCTGGGCAACTTGCGCGAACCGCTCAGCGCCTTGCAACGCGGCACGCTGTTTGTGCTGACGCATTGCGACCAGGTGTCCCAACGCACCTTAGAGGACATCAAGGACACCATTCGCCAGTATAATGACACGGCGGAAATTTTGGAAAGCGTGCACCAGCCGGAGTATTACTTTGACGTGTGCAAGGCCGAAAAGGTGGACTTGAAAGCGGTTACGGGCGCGGCAGCCTGCTTTAGCGCGCTGGGTCACCCGGAAACCTTTGAAAACACCCTAAAAAGTTTGGGGCTGGAGCTCAAACAGGTGTGGCGTTTCCCCGATCATCAAGTCTATACCGAGGAAAACCTGCGCACCTTTGAGCAAACCCGCGGGGGCCTGCCGCTGATTACCACGTTTAAGGATTTTGTAAAATTCCCGGATAATTGGCGTGATATTTTGACGGGGCAGGTGTATGTGCTGTCCGTGAATTTAAAAATCCGCGGAGGGGAAGAAGAGTTTAATAAATTTACGGACGCGCTCTACCCCAAATTCTCTAAAATGCGCCGCTGAATTTAGTGTATATTTTCAGACGAAAAAGGGCTAGCTGACGCGGGCCCTTTTTTATGCTTGAAAAAGCCGGAAAATCGCACTATAATATAAAGGCAGGCACTGGCCTGCAGGAGGATAAAATGAAAAAAGGGTTTACCTTGATTGAATTATTGATTGTAGTATTAATCATCGGTGTATTGACGGCGGTCGCGCTGCCGCAATACCAAAAAGCGGTGGACAAAAGCCGCTACGCCACCCTCATGCCGGTGGCTACGACGGTGCGCAATGCGCAGGAGTCTTTCTACATGGCTTCGGCGCAATACAGCCCGGACTTGCAAAGCCTGGACATTCACTTGCCCGGCACCATCAGTGGCTCTAAGGCCGAAATGGGCGACGGCATTTCCGTAGAAGTGACGGCCGACGGCGAGAGTGAGTTCGTTTCCGTGCAAAAGGAAGGCCTGGACAATAAGTACGTGATGTACTTTGCCCGCAGTCAGAATTTCCCCAAAGAAATTCACTGCGAGGCCCTGACCGAGAGCGAACGCGCCAACCAGCTCTGCTTGGGCCTGGGCGGTGAAGAAGTGGGCACCAACGGCGCCTACACCGCTTATGTGCTGGAGGGAGCCGGCGACGGGAAGTTTAGCGGCGGTGACGACAGCGGTTCAGGCTCCAAGTACAACTCTTGGTATGACAAATATAACCGTGTTAACGAGAATTGCTCTTGGTCTTCCAGTGGCAGTTGTTCCTACAAGAGCGAGGATGGCGATGCAACCTTAACCGTTCAAGACAGGGGCAACATGTACAAATACATGATTACCGTGGACGGCAAAGAAGTGTATTACGCCCGTTATACGGCGGAAGGGTATTTGTATGAGACCATTTCTTACAACGAAGCGACAGGGTTGTATGAATATACGAAGTACTCCGTCAATGACAACGGGGGCAGCTATACAACCACCCTGTATGAAAAAAACACAGGTTGGGGTGCCGTATCCGGCAATAAGGGCGTAAAGGAAACCGGCACTGTCAGCCGTGGCGAAAATGGCAATTGGGTGCTGAGTAATGGCACGGAAGTGACGGCGTCTACCAACTGTAGTGCTAACACTCGCAAATACCAGTCTTATTGCCAATAAAATCTGGTTTGACCGGTAAAAACCCCGCTTTTTAGCGGGGTTTTTTTGCGTAGGGGTAAAAATAAAAAGGACTAAATCCCGCCGAAGCGGCGTTTGCGTTGGCGGTAATCCAGCACGGCTTTTTGCAGTTCTTGGCCGTTGAAATCCGGCCACAGCACGGGGGTAAAATGCAGCTCGCTGTATGCACACTGCCACAGCAAAAAATTAGACAGGCGTTGCTCGCCGGACGTGCGGATGAGCAGCTCCGGGTCCGGCAATTGCGGCTGGTAAAGGTGGTCGGCCAAGTCTTGGGCGGTGCAGGGCTGGGTAGGCTGGGTGGCCAGCCAGCGGTTGACCGCGGCGACCAGCTCTTGGCGCGCGCCGTAGTTTAAGGCCAGGTTGACAGTCAAGCCTTTGTTTTGCGCCGTAGAGCGGACTAGCTGGTCCATTTTGGCCAAAATGCGGGCGCTGAGTTTTTCGCGGCTGCCGCTGATGAGGATGCGCAAATCCTGCTTGGCGGCATTTTTTTGGTATTCGTCCAGGGTTTTTTCCAGTAGGTCCATGAGCGTGTCTATTTCTTCTTGCGGGCGGGACCAATTTTCCGTGGAAAAGGCGTACAAAGTCAGGTAGTGAATCCCCAGTTGGGCGGCGGCCTCTATCGTGCGGCGCACGGCGGCGGCTCCTTCGCGGTGCCCGGCCGAGCGCGGCAGGGCGCGGCGTTGGGCCCAGCGGCCGTTGCCGTCCATAATAATGGCCACATGCCGTGGCGGGGGATTGAGCAAATCTGTCATAACTATATTGTACCTAATAATGCCGCCCCGTGGGGCAAACGGGAAAGGCCATTTCTAATTTTTTGAGAAAAGTTGGGCACCTGGTTTTAAAAGGGTTGCCTAATGTTTTTTTTTTTGCTAAATTTTGCGTATAGACAAAATTTAGCAAAAAAAGGCCGGGTGCATTAAAAACGCGTCTACGGGCCGATTAGGAGGCATTTTAAATGCGTAAAAATAAATGGTTTAAGAACGCCTTTACTTTGACGGAGCTGCTGGTGGTGGTCATTGTGTTGGGCGTGTTGGCGGCGGTGGCCGTTCCCAAATTTTCGCGCGTGTTAGAAACGCGCCGTACCACCGAGGCGGAACAAATTTTATCCTCGCTGCGCACCGAACAAGAATACCGCTGCGTACTGGGCAAAAATTATCAGACGGACCTGTCCGCGGTGGAAAGTTTAGCCTCGGCCAAGACCAGCAAAAATTATAGTTATAGTTTGACAGAGGTGGGGGCGAATGCTACCTCGTCCAAAGGGTACAGCATTCAAATGCCCTCTTACAAAAACGGCGTGCTCTGCTGCGAGGGGAGTTATTGCAGCAGCTTAAACAAAAGCTATCCTTCTTGTTCGTCCCTTTCCGTACCGGAGGATGAGTGTGCGGGCGTGATGCCTGCTCCGCCGTGTGTGGATTGCTCTTGCTCGGCCTATGCCAATAACCACTCCTGCGAATGCAAAGGCATTTGCTCTTGCGTGGAAAAGCCTAATCAGGCCAAATGCTGCCGCAGCAATGAAACGTGGAACTCCAGCACGCAACGTTGCGAGACCAACGATTGCTCCAGCTCCTCTTATGCGGCGGCTCATCCGTGCGAGTGCAAAAATGAGTGCAGCTGCACGGAAAAGCCTAATCAGGCCAAATGCTGCGCCAGTGATGAAACGTGGAACAGCAGCACGCAAAAATGCGAGTTTACCAATACCTGCTCCAATGCCACGTATGCCAAAAATCATCCCTGCGAATGCGCGCCGAATACCTGCGCTTGCTCTACGTACGCGGCGGCCTATCCGTGCGAGTGTGCGCCGAACAGCTGTTCTTGTCCGACGTATGCCGCGGCCTATCCGTGTGAATGCAAGGGCGAGTGTGCCAAATCGTGTGATGAACTGTCTAAACCAATTGCCGTACAAAACTGCGGTAATTGCGGCAGCCAAACCCGCACCGTCACGTGCGACACGACCACCGGCCAATGGAAAACGGGCGACTGGGGTACTTGCTCTGGCCAAGGCGAGTGCGCCGCCGGATCCACAGAGACCAAATCTTGCGGTGGCATCCAATACGGCGGTAATCAAGTGCGTACCTGCAGCAGCACCTGCCAGTGGGGCACATGGAAAGATAATTGTTACGAGAGAACCAAAGTTTGTACTTGGTGCGGAAAAGATTGTGGAGCCAGCGTAATGGCCGATGAAGGTGGGACAATATCTTCTTCCGTGTCAGAGGGTGGCTCTTGCTCCAGCGAAGGGGAAGAAGTGTACAAATATGTGAGTGGCGGATCTAACGACCGGGTGGTATACGGTCCTTTCGTTTGTCAGTGCAGATATGAATAGCCCCGCTTAGCCGTTTCTCTTACACACCCCGCCGCGCAGCAAACGGCGGGGTGTTTTAAAAGACTTGGCGTAACGCCGCCGCGTTTTATACAATAGCAATATGCACTTTGCAAAATATCATGGACTGGGCAATGATTTTGTGTTTGTAGACGCGTCCCAAGAAACTTTGGCGGACGTGTCCCGCGCGGCGCGTATTTTATGCGACCGCCGCCGCGGCGTGGGGGCCGACGGCTTGGTGCTGCTGCGTCCGCAGGCGGACGGCGTGCATATGCGCATTATCAATTCCGACGGTACCGAGGCGGAGATGTGCGGCAATGCTTCGCGCTGCGTGCCGCTGTTTGTGCGTGAAAAGGGCTGGATGAGCGGCGACAGCCTGACCTTGCAGACGTTGGCCGGGCCGATTATTACCCGGGTGAAAGACTGGACGCGCGGCTTAGTCAGCGTAAATATGGGCCGCCCGCGCCTGTTGCGCGGACAAATCCCCGTGGCCGGGCCCGCCGAGGAGCAAGCGGTCAATTTGACCCTGTCCGCCGCCGGGCAAAATTGGACCGGGACGGCCGTGTCTATGGGCAACCCGCATTTTGTGATTTTTGTGCCGGATTGGACGCAAGTGAATTTGCCCCAAGTCGGCCCGCTGCTGGAGACGCACCCGGCCTTTCCCAAAAAAACCAATGTGGAATTTGTGCAAGTGTTGGACCGCCACACCCTGCGCATGCGCGTGTGGGAGCGTGGCGCCGGCATTACCCAAGCTTGCGGCACTGGGGCGTGCGCCACCGCCGTGGCGGCGCAACTGACCGGGCGCAGCGACGCAGAGGTGCAAGTGGTTTTAGACGGGGGCACCCTGCAGATTGCTTGGCAACCGGGGCAAGAGGTTTGTATGACCGGGCCCGCCGCCAAAGTGTTTGAGGGGGAGTTCACAGCGAATTTATGACGAAATTAAACGAACATTATTTAAATTTACAAGGCAGCTATTTATTTGCCGAGGTGGCCCGCCGCACCGCCGCCTATAAGGCCGCCCACCCGCAGCAAGAGGTCATCAGCTTAGGCATTGGCGACGTCAGCCGCCCGCTGGTGCCGGCCGTGGTGAACGCCATGAAAAAAGCCTGCGATGAAATGGGCCAAGCCGACACCTTCCGCGGGTACGGCCCGTACGAGGGGTATGATTTTTTGCGTCAGGCCATTGCCCAGGGGGACTATCAGTCCCGCGGGGTGGATATTCAATCTGAGGAAATCTTCGTCAGCGACGGCGCCAAAAGCGACGTGGCCAATTTCCAAGAAATTTTTGACGCACAGGCCCGCGTAGCCTTGCAAGACCCGGTGTACCCGGTGTATTTAGACACCAATGTCATGGCTGGGCGCAGCGGCGCGTGCGTTGAGGGGCAGTTTGAAAAAATCATTTATTTGCCCTGCACGGCGGAAAACCAGTTCGCCCCGGCTTTGCCCAAAGAGCATGCCGATTTGATTTATTTGTGCTCGCCCAATAACCCCACCGGCACCGCCATGACGCGCGCGCAGCTGACTGCTTGGGTAGACTGGGCCCGTGCGGAAAAAGCAGTCATTTTGTTTGACAGCGCTTACGAGGCCTTTATCCAAGACGCCGATGCGCCGCACAGCATTTATGAAATCCCCGGTGCGCAGGAATGCGCGGTGGAGTTCCGCTCGTTCTCTAAAACAGCCGGATTTACGGGCACGCGCTGCGCCTATTGTGTGGTGCCCAAGGCTTTAAAATTGTATGATAAACAAGGGACGGCCCACAGCGCCCACGCCTTGTGGTTGCGCCGCCAAAGCACCAAGTTCAACGGTGTGCCCTACATTGTGCAACGCGGGGCGGAGGCCGTGTACAGCCCCGAGGGCCGGGCCCAAACGCGCGAGGTCATCGCGCTGTATCAGGCCAATGCGCGCGTCATTGCGCGTGGGCTGCAGGAGGCCGGGCTGCAGGCGTTTGGCGGGGTCAATGCGCCCTACATTTGGCTAAAGACGCCCCAGGGCATGAGCTCTTGGGATTTCTTTGACTTTTTGTTGCAAGAGTTGCAAATCGTCGGTACGCCGGGCTCGGGCTTTGGCCGGAGCGGGGAAGGGTACTTTAGACTGACGGCTTTTAACACCCCGCAGCGCACGCAGCAAGCCGCCGCGCGGATGAGCCAATTAAAAAAATAGGAGAAGAGCATGAATAAAGGTTTTACTTTGCTGGAACTGTTAGTGGCGGTGATGATTATTGGCATTTTGTCCTCTATCGCCTTGCCCAATTACACGCGCAGCGTGGAAAAGGCCCGCGCCACCGAGGCCATGAACATCGTCAAGGCCGCCAATGACGCCGTGTACGCTTACGCGGCCGAGCGCAACAAATGCCCGGAGAGCTTTCAAAAGATTTTGGTGTCTATCCCGGGCTCTAAGGTAGACGACCTGACGGTGCAAGGCAAATATTTTGCCTATAAACTCAATGCGGCCACCTTGGCCCCCATTTTGGGCACCAACTGCGGCGGCGTAGTGGCCGAGCGGTTGGACAAGGCCGTCAAGTACCGCATTTGGAACCCGTATGGCCAAGGCGGCAGCGGCAAGCGCACGTTGGCGTGCCAAGGGGAGACCGCCCGTGCCGAAGGCATTTGCAAGTCTTTGGGCATGCTCAGCACCAAATTGCCTTATTAAATTGAAACGGATAAAAAACAGGCGGGGCTTTTATGAGCTCCGCCTGTTTTGCGTGTAGAGTTATTCTTCCAAATAGACCAGCAAAAAGCCCGAGGCCAGCTGCACTTGTACGCGCCGGGCCATGGCTTGGTTAGACAGCCAAAGGCCCGTATTTTGCCCCGGCCGCCAGGTGCGGTTTTGCACGGGATATTTTACCCCGCGCAGCGTCAACCCCTTGCATGCAGCAAGCGGCAGCAGGCTCAACCGTGCCCCGGGCCGGGCGTCAAAGCGGCGGCTGTGCGTCAGCGGCCAAACGCTCCACCCTTTACCCCGAAAGCACAAATCCAGCTTTTTGGCGTAGGGCCGGGCGGACAAAAAATTGCCCAACGTAAAATCTAAGCGGTTGCCCGTAGAGCCGGCTACGGTGCAGCTGTCAAAGGCTTGTCCAACCAGCCAGTCCAGCGCTTTTTCAAAATCGGTATTGTCCTGGCGGAATACGTGGATAAAAGCCGCCTGGGGCAGCTGTTTGCGCGTGCGGGGGGAAATAGAGTCTAAATCTCCGATGACGGCGTCTGGCCGCAAGCCCGCGCGCAAGGCCGCCCCGGCCCCGGCATCGGCCGCCAAGATAAAATCGGCCTCTTGGGCTAACTGCTTAAGCAGTGCGGGGTCATTCTCCCCGTTGCAAATCAATAACGCTTTTGACATAGACACCTTTTTTGTTGCGTAAGAAAAATAAAATCAGGCCCCCGGTCAGCACCCCGATATAAAACGCGTCAAACTGCGCCCAAAACGGCGGCAGGGGCAGTAACTTCCAAAGGGTCATCAGGGCCGCACTGCTCAAGGCGGCGGTGACAAATAAATTGTCGCTAATCCGCCCCGGCCACAGATATCCGCCCAAAATGGGCGCCAGTAGGCAGGCCGAAAAATACGAGCCCATGGTCAGCCAAATTTCCTTAAAGCTGCCGTGCAGCAACTGGCTTAAGGCAATGGCCAACACCCCCACGGCAAATAAAGACAGCCGGTTGGAAAGCACCACATTTTTAAAGCGGTGGCGCAGCAAGTCAAAGCTTAAGGTGTTGGACGCAATGAACAAAAAGGAATTGAGCGTAGACAAGATAATGGCCAAAATCCCGGCGATAAAAAAGCCCTTCAACCCCGCCGGCAGCAGTTGCACCGCGTAAAAAAAGTACGCTTCGGCCGGTTGGGCTTGCGGCAGCAGCGCCCGGGCGTACAAAGAGCCCGTGGTGGTGCAAATGTCAAAGCAAAACCAAATCAGCGTGGAAATCAACACGCCTTTTTTGACTACGGCCGGACTTTTGGCTGCAAAACAGCGTTGGTAAAAGCTGGGATCAATCAGCGTAGCCAAGGCAATAAAGCCCCAAATAAAGGTGTTGAGCAGGCTGTTGCCCCCGGTCAGGCTAAAGTGAGAGGCGGGCAAATGGGCCTTTAAAAAACCCAGGCCGCCAAAATCCCCGATGGAGAACACCACCACCAAAGCCACCGCCGAACACATAACAAAAAATTGCACCAGGTCCGAAAACACCACGGATTTAAACCCGCCCCACGCCGTATACAGGCAGGTAAACAGCGTGCCCAGCAGCATGCCCTGCAGCACGCTGACGCCAAAGGCCATATTCAAAAACAGCCCCAGGCTCAGCACATACGCCACCGGGGTGATGTAGAGAAAAGTAAATACCGCCGCCACCTTGGCCGCTTTGGGGCCGAACATTTGCCCGGCCAAATCCGGCAAGGTAACCGACTGGTACTTGGCCACTTTGTCGGCGATGAAAAACGCAAAAATCAGGTAAGCAATGTACCAAAAGACCCCTTGGGTGACAAAGTTGTAAATGCCATAGTTAAAGGTGATTTCATTGACGCCGAAGATGCCCCCGTACCAAGTGGCCACCAGCGTGGCGACAAACAGCGGCAGCGTCAGTTGCCGCCCCATGAGCAAATAGTCCAGCGCGCGGTTTTGGCTGCGTTTTTTGCGGTAGTTGCCATACAGCGCCGCGGCCAAGGTCAGCGCCAATACGCCGCCAAAGACCCACCAGTCCGCCGCAGACAAATAAGAAATAATTTTTAGTTTGGGCAACATAGCCAACCCCGTAAAAAGGCCCCCGTTTGGGGGCCTTTTCATTTTACCAAATATAATACGCCGGTATCAGCAACAGCAGCGAGAGAATGACGAGGATGATTTCCAATTTTAAAAACCATTTGACCCACGCTGTGTAGGTGATTCCCGCCAAGGCCAAGGCCCCCATGGTCACCGGGGCGGTGGGAATCATCGGGTTGCCCCAGCCCTCGCCAAACTGGTAGGCCAAAATGACCGTCTGGCGCGAGACCTGCACCAGGTCCCCCAGCGGGATCATAATGGGCATGGTCAGTACGGCTTGGCCGGAGCCCGATGCAATGAAGAAGTTGAGTATCGTCTGCACGCCAAACATGGCCTGCGAGGCCAAAATGGGGTGCAAATTGCCCAGCCCGGTGGTCATGGTGTGCAGGAAGGTATCCAAAATATGCCCGTCTGTAGCCACGATGACGATAGAGCGCGCCAGCGCCATCAGCACGCATACCCCGACCATGCTTTGCGCCCCGGCAATCATGGCGTCGGTTGCTTCGTTGAGCTGTAGTTTGCCAAAATACGCCGCGGCAATGGTCACGCCCAAGAACACGGCGGCGATTTCCGTCATGTACCACTGGTATTTGATAATGCCGTAAAACAAAACGCCCATGCCGGCCAAAAAGGACAGGAACACCAGCTTGTGTGCGCGGGTTAGGCGGAAGGTCTCATCCACCACCACGTCGTTGACAATGTTGAGCTCCGCCCGGCGGACAATGTCTTTTTTGGCGGTTAAACTTTTGCTGGGGTGCTTGCGAACTTTCTCCCCGTACCACGTAAAAAAGCCCGCCACTACCGAGGTAAACACAAACCACACCACCAGGCGGTATTGCCAGCCCGAATACATGGGCAGCTGGGCAATGGTCTGCGCAATACCCACCGTAAACGGGTTCACAAACGCCGAGGAAAACCCGGTAAACGCGCCAATAAACGGAATGGACATCCCTACCACGGTGTCATACCCCAAGGACAAAGCCAGGGGGATAAAAATGGGGATAAAAATCAGCGTTTCCTCTTCCATGCCAAACAATGCCCCGCACAGGGAAAACAAAAACATACAGGTGGGGATAAATAAAATGCGTTGCTTGGGGTGACGCGCAAAAAAGAAACTGACTTTTTTGATGAGCGTGTTGACCGCGCCCGTGCGCTCTATGACGGTAAAGAGCATGCCCACCACCAAAATAAAGGCGATGATTTCAGCGCACTGCTCAAATCCTTTGACCGGGGCCTGCAGCGCCGCGCCGATGCCTTGCGGGGTTTGGGCCACCGTGTGGAAAGACCCCGCCACCGCGTAGGTGCGGCCGTCTTTTTCTATGCGTTCATACTGCCCGGCAGGCACAAAATAGGTCAGCGCCGCCACGGCCAGCATAATCACAAAAACCAAACAATAGGTATTGCACAACTTGGAGAGTATTTTTTTCATTTTTTTGTTTTCCTCTGTTCTTTTTACAATAAAAATCCTCCCGTCGGCTCAAACAAAATAAAATGCGGCGGGAGGAAAAAACGCTTATTGCCAGTGCATAAAATACGGCGGGATTAGCGCGGCAAAAGACAGCAAGTACATCACGATCAGCAGCGGCAACATCCACTTGAGCCACCGCCCGTAAGCAATGCGCGCAAAGCCGATAGCGGCAATGGTGACCGGGTCGGTCGGGAAGACCATATTAAACCAGCTGCCGCCCAGTTGGAAGGACAGCACCATGGTCTGGCGCGTAATGCCGATGAGGTCGGCCAACGGCGCCAAAATGGGCATGGTCAGCACAGCCTTGCTGGAGCCGGAGGGGATGAAGAAGTCAATAAATGTCTGCAAAATCATCGCCGCCCAAGAGGCCACAATGGGGTGCAGCTTGGAAATGCCTTTAGACATAAAATTGAGCATGGTGTCTAAGATTTGGCCGTTTTGCGCAATGAGCACAATGGCTTGGGCAAAGCAGAGCAACATGGCAATAGAAGCCATGCCGCGCACGCCATCAAAAAAGCTGTCGTTAAACTCATTCATGGACAACCCGCCCACGATGGCCGAAAGGAACCCCACGCCCAGGAACAACGCGGCAATTTCGGTAATGTACCAGCCGCTTTCTTCCAGGTTCAGCAGAGTCATCAGGTCCCAGCCGGTCTGCACCTTGATAAAATCACACAACTGCGGTTTAAGCACGCCTGCAATCAGCGTAAGCATGCCCAGCCCAAACACCACCAGCACCAGCTTTTGGCGCAGGGTGATTTTTTCTATGGTTTGGTTCATGCCCAGCTCTTTGCGTTTTTCCAAGTCATACTGATAGGTCAAACTTTGGGTGGGGTCTTTGCGGATTTTGCGCGCGTACAGGGCCATAAACGTGATGACGACCGCCGTGCACACCACCCAAATAATCAAGCGGTATCCCAAGCCCGAATACAGCGGCACTTGGGCAATGCCTTGGGCAATCCCCACCGTAAAGGGGTTGGTAAAAGCGGCGGCAAAGCCCACGCCCGCCCCTACAAACGGAATGGCGGTGCCGAGGGCGGAGTCATACCCCAAAGACAAAGCCAAGGGAATGAAAATGGGGATGAAGATTAAGGCTTCTTCGCACATGCCAAAGGTGGCCCCGCACAAAGAAAAAACAATCACTCCCAGCGGAATAAACAGAAATTTAAACTGCGGATGTTTGGAGAAGAACACGCTGGCGGCCTTGATGCCGGCGGTAATGGCGCCGGTTTTTTCCACCACGGCCAATACGCCGCCGATCACGAGCAAGAACACGATGACTTGCGCCGTATTTTCAAACCCGTTGATGGGGGCGGTCAAGACGTCAAACACGCCTTGGGGGTTGGCCTCTACGGCGTGGTACGTGCCGGCCACCACCACTTGGCGGCCGTCTACATCCAAACGTTGATACGCGCCGCTGGGCACAATCCAGGTCAGCACGGTAACCAGGGCAATAATCGCCAAAATAATGGCGAATGTATTGAGCTGAGGGAACTTAAACTTCCATTTCATTTTTAGCTTGGGTAACCTCTTGGGTAAAAATAAAAAGGACAGTTTTACCTCTGTACCACCCGGCTGTCTGCATGGCAGATACCATAGGGCCCTGTAGGGTCGGCATGCACCGACAAGTACAAAAATAAAACCTGTCCTTCTTTTATATTTTACTAAAATGCGCAGAGGAGTGGGGGGATATTTTGTGTGGTTTTTAATAAATGCCAACGGGAAAAGAAACGGTGCCGCGCAGGGCCCCCTCAGCATGACCCTATTTTTATAAATGGCGAAATGACGCAATGATGTAACGGCAAAAGCGGTTGAGATCTCCGATAGAAACACTCGGGGATGACGACGTTTTATAACGGCCTCATATTCACTTATCATTGTACTTGTTCTTATTTATGTCGTCATTCCCGAAGGTCGTAATCGGGAATCTCAGCCTTATTGTTTTTTGCTTTTGCCGTCGTAGAAGTTGGCTCTCTGTTTTAAAACACTTGCACAATGTTTTTTTTTTGATAAATTTTGCGTATAGGCAAAATTTATCAAAAAAGGAACCCTGCTATGAAAAACTTCTCTACGGGCCGTTTAAGTGGCTTTACGCTTATTGAACTGTTGGTTGTCGTCCTCATCATTGGCATTCTTTCTGCAGTTGCCTTGCCGCAATATCAAAAGGCGGTGCATAAATCGCGTTTAGCAGAGGGGATGACCGTCGTGCGTAGTCTGTATGACGCGTGCAATTTATATGCTATGGAGCAGGGGGACGCAACTTGTGATAGCTTAGGCAATTCTCCCTCTCTGGCGGATTTAAGTATTACGATTCCCGGACGGCAGAAACAGGAGGAAAACGAGCCTTACCGCGCTATAGCTAAAAATTTTGAATATGCCAGTGGAGGTCCTTTTGGTGCAGCCGCCTATGGTTATTATCTTCCTTTGAATAAAGAGCTTTGCTTGTTTATGGATGAGAGCGGGCTGTATTGCGATTATGCCAGTGAAGAAGCAGAAAAAATCTGCCGCGCCAGTGGCTTGCCGGCCACCGATAGTGAATTTTGCTGGTAAAAAACCACCCCCGGGGAAAGCTCTCCGGGGGTGGCTCTTGTAAAGAGGACCTTTAGAAGTACAAGTCCCGTTTGCCTTGCTTGATTTTAGACAAATTGTCGTCAATCAGTTGGCGGAGGGGGCTGCCCTCTGCAAAGTTTTCTTTCGTCGTGCTGTCTATCAGCGCGTAGCCCTTGGCTTTGAGCGGAGCGGGGGCAAAATCCTCTAAATATTCGGCAAAAGTAAACATGGCATTGGGCAAGCAATGCTTTTTAATCAAGCCCGGTTTGGCCATGTCCATAAAGTCTTTGCCCACGCGGCCCAAACGGTAGCACCCCGTGCAGAAAGAGGGCATATGCTTGGCATCCACCACCGCGTCAATGACCTGCGCCAAACTGCGGCTGTCGGTCAGCGTGAACTGGCTGCCATTGTCTTTATCGTACGAATAGCCGCCGGGGTTGACGCACGACGCGGCGGAAATTTGCGAAACGCCCAGCTCCAGGCAGGCATTGCGCATTTGCGGGGTTTCGCGCGTGCTTAAAATAATGCCCGTATACGGCACGGCCAGGCGCAGCACCGCCACGCATTTTTTAAATTCGTCGTCGGATAAAACGTCGTTGGGGTGTTGGCTAAAGTCAGAGCCTTCCGCCGGCTCAATGCGCGGAATGGAAATGGTATGCGGTCCCACGCCGTAGGTCTTATCCAAATACCACGAATGCTCTAGCGTGGCCAAAATCTCGTATTTATGGTCGTACAAGCCCAAAAGCGGCCCGATGCCCACGTCGTTAATGCCGGCCTGCAGGGCGCGGTCCATGGCGTCCAAGCGGAACTGGTAGTCCTTTTTGGCTCCGGCCAAGTGCAGTTTTTCATACGTCTTTTTATGATAGGTTTCTTGGAAGAGCTGATAGGTGCCGATATTGCATTTTTTGAGTTCTTCAAATTCCGGCTCGGTCAACGGGGCGATGTTGACGTTGACGCGGCGGACGTTCTGCCCGTTCCAGCGCGTGTCATAAATGGTTTTAATGCTGTCATAGACGTATTGCAACCCGCCGCCGGGGTAGGCCTCTCCGGCCACCATCAGCACGCGCTTATGGCCCTGTTGCAACAGTGCGGTGACCTCTTGGCGGATTTCGTCTTGGGTGCTGGCGTGGCGTTTTAGGGAAGTATTGCTGCGGCGGAACGCGCAATAGACGCATTCATTGGTGCAAATGTTGGAAATGTAAAGAGGGGCAAACAAAACAATGCGGTTGCCGTAAATGGCCTCTTTGATGTATTTGGCCGTGTCAAAGAGTTTTTGCAAAAGGGCTTTGTCGGTAATATTAAGCAGCACGGCGGCTTGCTCTAAGCTGATGCCTTTTAATTGTTTGGCATGATTTAAAATATCCGTCACTTCGGCGTCCGTATGGGACTTGGCTTTCTCCAAAGTTCGTTGCAGTTTTTCGTCATCAATAATCATAATTATATGATAGCACTTTTGGGGCACTTCGTCGCCGCGGGCATAAAAAACCCCGCCGCAGGGGCGGGGTCTCAAAAAGCCAAAATCCTACGGGCGGATTTTGTCCATCATGCGCGGGAAAGGAATGGTTTCCCGTACGTGCTGCAACCCGCAAATCCAGCGCACCATGCGCTCAATACCCATGCCAAAGCCCGAATGCGGCACACTGCCGTATTTGCGCAAGTCCAAATACCAATCGTACCCGGCGGGGTCCAAGCCGCTTTCTTTCATACGGCGCACCAACGTGTCGTAGTCTTCCTCTCTTTGGCTGCCGCCGATGATTTCGCCCGCGCCTTCGGGGCCGATGACGTCCACCGCCAAGACCACTTTGGGGTTTTGGGGGTCTTGCTTCATATAAAAAGCCTTAATGGCGGTGGGATAGCGGTGAATCATAATGGGCGTGTCGTAATCCTCACCCAGCAAGGTTTCCTCGTCGCCGCCGATGTCTCCGCCCCAGGGGGTGTTGTTGCCTTTTTTGTGCAAAATTTCAATGGCGTCGGTGTAATCAATGCGCGGGAACTTTTTGTCCACCGTGGCCTGCAGTTTGGTGGTGTCGCGCTCTAAGATTTTCAGCTCGGCCGCGCGGTTTTTGAGCACTTGGGCCACGATGTATTTAATGAAGTCCTCGGCCAAGTCCATGTTATCGTCCAAATCGTTGTAAGCCACTTCCGGCTCCACCATCCAAAATTCGGTCAGGTGGCGGCGGGTTTTGCTCTTTTCGGCGCGGAACGTGGGGCCGAAGCAATACGTCTTGCCCAGCGCCATGGCGGAGGCTTCCCCGTAGAGTTGACCGCTTTGGGTCAAAAAGGCTTTTTCGCCGAAGTAATCCGTCTCAAACAGGGTGCTGGTGCCCTCGCAGGCGGCGGGGGTTAAGATGGGGGAATCAGCCAACACAAAGCCGTGACTGTGCAGGTATTCGCGGATGGCGAAAATGATTTCATCGCGGATTTTCAAAATGGCGTTTTGCTTGAGCGAGCGCAACCACAAATGGCGGTTGTGCATCAAAAATTCCGGCCCGTGTTCTTTGGGGGAAATGGGGTAATCTTTGGCCATTTGCACGACTTGCAAATTCTTCACGCCCATTTCAAAGCCCAGCGGGGAGCGTTTGTCCTCGCGGATGGTGCCCGTGACGATGATAGAGGATTCCTGCGTTAATTTGTCTGCCAGGTCAAATAACTCTGGCGACACATCGCCTTTGAACACCACGCATTGGATGATGCCGCTGCCGTCGCGCAGTTGCAAAAAGTGCAGTTTGCCGCTGGAGCGTTTATTGTAAAGCCAGCCCTTTAAAGTAATTTCTTGGCCGACGTATTGGCCGACTTCGCTGACTCTGATTTTGCTGGACATAGCCCTTGCCTCACATAGAATAAATTGGTTGTTTATATTGTAGCTTTTCTGCAGGCGGGGTTCAATGGCGGGGGGAGAGGTGGGCCGTATTTCCGACGGAGAAAAGAAAAATTTTTACAAACTTTTCAAAAATGATATAATAACTAGGTCAGAAATGTAAGAAGTTGCATCAAAACCGTTTTTCGGGCGTGTAGCTCAGTTTGGGAGAGCGCCTCGTTCGCAACGAGGAGGTCGTCGGTTCGATCCCGATCACGTCCAAATTTAAAAAGTCTCGCGAAAGCGAGGCTTTTTTAATGGTCTGAAGTTGCTTGCGAACCGAACGGACCGACGGGTTGCGAACCGGAGGCGCGCCGGCCACTACAGCCGCTTGCGGGCCCCTGTCCACAGCTCATCTCAAAATGCTAAAATAACCTTATATGAGCAAACTAGTCAGAGGTTTTAGGGACATTTTTGAGCCCCAGTCTAATCTATTTACCGAGCTGGAAAATTGCGCCCGCGGCGTGTTGCGCCGCTACGGCTTTTCCGAGCTGCGCCTGCCGACGGTAGAGCAAAAAGAGCTTTTCGTTAAATCCACCGGCGAAACGACGGACATCGTCCAAAAAGAAATGTACAGCTTTGAAGACGCCGGCCACCGTCAACTGGCCATCCGCCCCGAGGGTACCCCGGGCGTGGTCCGCGCGTATTTGGAGAACAATTTTACCCAAGCGGCCCCGGTGCAAAAGTTTTACTACATCGGCAATATGTTCCGCGCCGAGCGCCCACAGGCGGGCCGCTACCGCGAATTTGAGCAAATCGGCGCCGAGTCTATCGGCAATTCCGCCCCGGCCGCCGATGCGGAAATGATTTTAATGCTTAAGGATATTGTATCGGCCTTCGGCGCAAAAAATTATTCCGTTAAAATCAACAGTTTAGGCTGCGATAAATGCCGCCCGCTCTACCGCCAAGCTTTGATTGATTTTCTTTCCAAGGAAAAAGACACCTTGTGCGAGAACTGCCAAACGCGTTTGGAAAAGAACCCCTTGCGCGTGCTGGACTGCAAGGTGGACGGCCCGCGCTTTGCCGACCGCGTGCCGACGATGACCCTGTGCCCGGAGTGCCAAGCGCACTTTGAAGAGGTGCAGCGTTTGTTGAAAGGAAAAATTGATTTTATTGTGGACCCCATGCTGGTGCGCGGGCTGGATTATTACAGCCGCACCGTGTTTGAGTTTCAAGCGGGGGACACCTCTCAAAACGCCATTGCCGCCGGCGGCCGCTATGACGGTTTGATTAAGAGCATGGGCGGTCCGGCCACCCCGGCCGTGGGCTGGGCCATGGGCGTGGAGCGCGTGATTGCCTCGCGCGGCGAAGTGCCCGTAGCTCCTCAAAAGAGCGTGTATGTGGCCTCGTTGGGCCCTGCGTGCAATGAGCCGGCTTTTAACCTGATGCAAGCGTTGCGCCAAGCGGGCGTGCGCACCGAGGGCGGTTTGTTTGATAAAAACGCCAAGGGCCAAATGAAACAGGCCAACCGCTGCGGCGCGGCCTACGCGTTGATTTTAGGCGAAGACGAACTGGCCAAACAAGAAGTGACGCTGAAAGATTTAACCAGCGGCGAGCAGAAGCAACTGCCGTTGGCAACTATTGTGCAAGAGGTAAAAAAACTCGTATGAAAAGAACGAATTATTGCGGGGCGTTAAACGCCGCGCACATTGGGACCAAACAGACCGTTTGCGGCTGGGTCAACAGCTACCGCAACCACGGCGGCGTGCTCTTTATTGACGTGCGCGACCGCAGCGGTTTGGTGCAAATTGTGGTCGGCCCCGAAAGCCCGTTTTTTGAGCTGGCCTCGTCGCTGCGTAATGAATATGTGGTGGAAGTCAGCGGCGAAGTCAAACACCGCATTGAAGGCGCGGTCAACAAAAATTTGCCCACCGGCGAAATTGAAATTGCCGTAGAAAACTTAAAACTTTTAAACACGTCGGTGCCGCTGCCTTTTGACGTGGAAAAATCGCGCGAAGCGTCCGAAGAAACGCGCATGAAATACCGCTATTTGGACTTGCGCAACCCGGTCATGGTGCGCAATTTGACCATGCGCCACAAAATCGCCCAAGCGGCCCGCCGCTATTTGGACGGTCAAGGCTTTTTGGAGGTGGAAACCCCCATGCTGACCCGTTCCACGCCCGAGGGCGCGCGGGACTATTTGGTGCCGTCGCGCATTCATCATGGGCAGTTCTACGCCTTGCCGCAGAGCCCGCAGATGTTCAAGCAAACGCTCATGGCCAGCGGCATTGACCGCTACTTCCAGTTGGCGCGGTGCTTCCGCGATGAAGACTTGCGCGCCGACCGCCAGCCCGAACACACGCAGATTGATATGGAAATGTCCTTTGTGACCATTGAGGATATCCACGAAATCGTGGAAGGGTTGATGACGGAAATCTTTAAAACGGCGGGCAAAACGCTGCAAACGCCGTTTCCAAAATTGCCTTACAACGACGCTATGAATTTGTACGGCTCGGACAAGCCGGATTTGCGCTATGATTTGCAAATCAAAAAAGTCAGCGACATTTTTGCCCATACGGGTTTTAAAGTGTTTGCCGATGTGTTGGCCGCTCAGGGCGCTATTTACGCCGTACGCGGGGAAAAGGGTGCGGCCCTCTCCCGCGGGCAAATTGACAAATTGACCGACCTGGCCAAAAAGAACGGCGCTAAAGGCTTGGTGTGGCTGAAGGTCAAAGACGGCAAATTGGAAAGCCCGACCGCCAAATTCTTTACCGAAGAAGAAATGAAAGCCCTGCAGACGGCGGTGGCCGCGCAAGAGGGGGACATCATTTTGGTCGGCAGCGACGCTTGCGTGCGCACCTGCCAAACCTTTATGGGGGCGCTGCGCAAAGAACTGGTCAAAAATTTGACCCCCAAATGCGAATGGGCCTTTGTGTGGATTACGGATTTTCCGTTGTTGGAATACATCCCCGAAGAGGACCGCTGGGACGCGGCGCATAACCCGTTCACGGCCCCGCACGAGGAAGACTTGGATAAGCTGGAAAGCGACCCCGGCTCCGTGCGCTCCTATCAGTTTGATATGGTGCTCAACGGCAATGAGCTGGCCTCCGGCTCCGTGCGTAATGCCCGGCGCGATATCCAAGAGCGCATTTTGGCCTTGATGAAACACCCCAAGGAAGAAGCCGCCCGCCGCTTTGGCATGCTTTTAAACGCTTTGCAATACGGCGCGCCTCCGCACGGGGGCATTGGAATTGGCTTGGACCGCGTGACCGCGCTGCTGTGCGGCGAGGAGTCTATCCGCGAGGTCATTGCTTTCCCCAAGACGACGCAGGCGGTTTGCTTGCTGACTGATTCGCCCAATGTGGTGGATGAGCAACAGCTCAAAGACTTGGGTATTGAAATCAGTAAGGAATAATGACTGCTCGGTTGTAGCGGAAATTTAGACAGGCGGGGCCGGTTGCACAGGCTCCGCCTGTTTTATGTCTTTTATGAGTGGGGCAAAGTTCCCCCGGCTTGATGTTCTTTTCTTTGGGACAGAAAAGTAGGCAAAAGGCTCCGTTGTTTTATGTCCTTTTCTCCTGGGCAGAAAAGGACCAAAAGGCCCCGCGGGCCTGCGGAGCATAAAAAATAAAATTTTC
>CAVHDF010000015.1:0-27072 GCA_963634865.1 Eggerthellaceae bacterium | reverse complement strand
TGGGGTTCCTTTTTTGATAAATTTTGTCTATACGCAAAATTTATCAAAAAAAAAACATTGTGCAAGTGTTTTAAAAAGAGTTGCCAACTTCTACGACGACAAAACAAAAAATATAAATTAGGGTCATGCTGAGGGGTCTCTGCTCAGCATCTTCCATTTTCCCTGTTGTTTACTTAATGAAGGCAATGCCTCCTTTCCCTAGCCGCTTATTTCAAAAGCATATGTAAAACGTCTTTTTTTGATATACTGAGGATATCTTAATACTAGGGGGACAATGTATGACTTCTCTGTTGGCCATAGCAATCATTGGCTTAATTGTTTGGCTCATTAATATGCAGGATCAGTTGGCTGGTTTAACAAAGCGCTTGGAACAATTGGAACAACCCAAAACATCCGCCGCGCCCAAAACGCCTCTTCCCCCCGTGCCCGCCGCCCCGGCGGTTTTGCCTGCGGCCGCACCCGCCCGGACGGCATTTCCCTCACAGCCCAAAGAGGTGCCCACTGCGCTGCAATCCCCCGCGCCGCGACCTACCCCGGCGCCACAACGGCCCGCACAACCCATTTCCGCCGAACCTAAAAAACCTTTTTCGCCAGTCAAATTATTTGCCTGGGTGGGCGGCTTTGCCTTCCTGTTGGCGGCCATTTTTGGAATTAAATATTCCTTGGACCACGGCTTTTTGTCCCCCACGTTGCGCTTCATCGGCTTGTTGCTTATTGGGGTGGCCGCGTGGGCAAGCGGCGTTTGCATTAAAAAAGGCGCCTATACCATTACCGCCCATACCCTGACGGCATGTGGCGCCTGTATTTGCTTTGCCACTTGGTTTGCCGGGTATGCGTTTTTTCATATTTTAGGGATGTACACGGCCTTTGGCTGTATGGTGCTGACGGCCCTATTGGCCCTGGCCACCGCCGTTTGGAAGAAGACCGCTTACATGGGCATTTTGGCGCAAATCACCGCCTTTTTGGCGCCGCTATTGCTGACGGACCTGGGCGATCATCTGCCCTTTTTGCTGGTTTACTTGGCGCTTATCAACACCGCGGCCTTGGCGGCAGCCTACAGGCACAAATGGAAACACCAGTTCATCACCTCGTCCATTTTTACTGGCTGTTTTTTGCTGACGTTAATCACATCTTCTTCGGGTCAGTACACGTCCATGTTAATGGGCGCGGTATGCTTCTTTTGCTTTCTGTATGCAGCGGGGGGCGCCTTACTCCAAAGCGGGCCCATTTTATTGGTGGCGTTTTTCTTTATGGGGCACTGCATGTTGTTTGCCGATGCGGATCACCCGGCCTCTTATGTATGGTTAACCCTGGGGGCGGCGGCCTTCATGGCCGTGCCTTTTGTATTTAAACGGTCTTTTCTCACCCAACGGTTGGCTTGGGGGCTGTCGGCCGTGGAAGGGCTGTGGACCTGTTTGTTGCTGACGGAAGGCCTGGGCTGGGCCCATGGGCTGATTCCGCTGTGTTTTGCCCTGGTCTTTGCTGGGTTGACCTTTTTTGTGTGGAAGTGGCCGCCGGAGCAGGACCCGGCCCGTAACGAACATTTGGCTTGGTTGTGCGCCAGCGCAGTGCTCTGTGTCAGTTGGGCACTGGCCAAACAGTTCACACAAGCCCAGTTGACCTTGGCTTTCGCCTTAGAAGGGTGCGCGCTGATTTGGCTGGAAAGACGGTTGCCGGTGCGTTTGCTATCGGTTTTGGGCAAATGGCTGCTGAGCCTGGCCGCCGTGCGCTTGGTCCTCAACCCCTTTGTGCTGGAATACAGCACCCCCAAAAGTATTTTTAACTGGTTTCTGTACATCTATCCTCTCTGTGCAGCGTCCGCTTTCTTGGGCGCTTACGGGTGGAAAAACAAAGAGCAAACAGGCTCTATCCACTGGTTGCAGGGGTTAGGTGGGTTGATCTTATTTGCACTGCTTAACATAGAGATTGCCGTAGCCTACTCAGGCGGACACGGGATTTCTTTGGAAATCTTCGGGTCCTTTTCCGTCGCCACCGCTTACACAGCGGCCTGGTTGCTCAGCGGCGGGCTGTGCCTGTGCTTGGCGCTGCATAGCAAGAGCGTTTGGCTGCACCGCAGTGGTTTGGTGCTGGTGGGCGTCTCCGTGGCGAAACTGTTCCTGCATGACGTATGGAGACTACCTTTAGGAATGCGGATTTTGGTATTGCTAGGCGTAGCGGTGGTACTGGTAGCGCTGTCATTTATGTATCAGCATGTACGCGCCGCCAAAAAATAGACGGTTTTAAGGTATTTGCAAAAAAGGGATAAGGCCTTTTCGGTCTTATCCCTTTGTGGTATAAAACTATTTTTACAGTTGTATGGCCAGCATTTCCGGGCGAATGAGGTAAAACAAATTAATCAACGCCCCCGCACTTAAGAACGGCCCGAACGGAATGGCGTCGCCTTTGCCCTTGCCTTTGAAAATCATCAAAAACACGGAGTAAATCAGCCCCAGGGCCGAGGCAAACACCACCGTGGTAATGACCCCTTGCCAGCCGACCAACGCGCCGATACCGCCCATTAATTTCACGTCGCCGCCGCCCATGGCCTCTTTTTTAAACATCACAAAGCCCAGCAGCGCTACAGCCAAGGTGCCCAAAAAGCCCACTCCGGCGCCCAGCAAACTCTCCAAGAAGCGGCTCCAACCGCTGCCGACAAAATTGGGATTAAGCCAGCTGACCGCCAGCCCCAGCACAATCAGCCCCAAAGAAAAGCGGTCCGGGATGATCATCAGCTCCAAATCAATCACGGATAAAGTGATCAGGCAATACACCGTCACCAATTGCACCGCCGTCCACCAGGTCAGCCCGCCATGCCACACAAACAACACCGTCAACGCCCCGGTCAACAGCTCCACCAAGGGGTATTGGCACGAAATCGGCGCCTTGCATTGGCGGCATTTGCCCCACAACAAAATATAGCTCAGCACGGGAATATTGTCATAAAATTTAATCGGCTTGCCGCATTTGGGGCAAAAGGACGCCGGCCAAACAATAGACTTATTTTGGGGAATGCGGTAAATGCAAACATTTAAAAAGCTGCCGATGACCAAACCAAACAAAGCAGCAAAAAACAAAATCATCGTTTCCATGGGGTCTCCTATACAAAAAAGCCCCCGCCGCACCCGCGGCGGGGACAGATCCTTTTAGTGTGTATTCCAGGCTTTGCCGTAGCTGTCTTCTTTGTCGGTGTTGACAAATACATCGCCAAAGCGCGGGTCCGCCGGGTCATTGACATAAGCCCAACCGCCGGTTTTGGTAAAGGCGCTCTCGTACGAGCCCGCCGTCACCTGCCGGGTGGGCTTCAACCCGGGCACATTGGCCTGCGGGATAGCCTCTATGTATTTGGGCACCAGACAGCTTAAGTCGTCGGTGGGGTAGGTGCCTTGGTTCTCACCGTAATACGCGGCAATGGCCGTGCGCAGGCGCACCAACTGATGTTTGGTGCTGCCCTCGCGCGCCTTGTGCACCAGCGAGATAAACTTCGGCACGGTAAACCCGGCCAGCAGCGCAAACACCACCACCGTGACCAAGATTTCCACCATTGTAAAGCCTTTCTTCATACGCGCACCTTATTTCAAATTCATGGCCACCATGGCAAACACTTTCGCGTCGCCCATGGTGTTTTTGATGCTGGAGTTCTCATTGGGTTGGTGCATGGTTTCGTCTAATTTAGAATACACCACCGCGGGGAACCCGGCATTGCGCAAATACGCCGCCACCGTGCCGCCGCCTACGCCTTGCACTTTGGGTTGGTTGCGGTACACGGTTTTTACGCACTGCGCCACCGCTTTGACGATCGGGGCGTTCTTATCCGTCGGTTTAGAGCCTTCGGAAATCAAAGTCTCCACGGCAATTTTGACCTTGAATTTCTTTTCCAACGCTTTGGCGGCTTTCATCACTTCAGCCACCACTTGCTTGTTGGTGTAGCAAGGCAAAATGCGGCAGTCCAAATAAAACACATCGCGCCCCGGAATGGTGTTGACGTTGGGCACATTGGCTTCACGTTTCGTCGGTTCAAACACGCTGTAGGGCACGTCAAAAAGGCGGTCTTTTTTATTAAATTTCTTATACAAATCACGCAAAGCCACCACCAAGTGGCACGCCGCTACGGAAGCGTTGTTGCCGTTTTGCGGGGTGGAGGCGTGGGTCTGTTTGCCGGTGGTGGTAATCTTGAGCCACAGCATATTTTTTTCGGCGATTTCCACCATGTCTCCTTTGGCGTTGCCGCCGTCGGGCACGATAAAGGAATCCTCTTTGC
Organism: Eggerthellaceae bacterium; assembly: GCA_963634865.1. GTDB lineage: Bacteria > Elusimicrobiota > Elusimicrobia > Elusimicrobiales > Elusimicrobiaceae > Avelusimicrobium. Next base: position 22,814 of record CAVHDF010000015.1, on the reverse strand, counting down.
CGAACATTTTGCCGTACTTTTTCAGCACGGGCACCAAACCGTAATCACTGCCGACTTCTTCATCGGCGTTAAGCAACAAAGCGTAGTTGACCGGCGGGCGGATGCCTGTATCCATCATGGCTTTGACGGCCAACAAACCCGACACCAAGCCCTGTTGGTTGTCTTCCACGCCGCGGCCGTAAATTTTATCTCCTTTGACGACCACTTTGAACGGGTCGGTCTTCCACATCTTTAAATCACCCGGCGGCACTACGTCCATGTGCGCCATCACCCACAAGGTTTTTTTGCGGTTTTGGCCGTAGTATTTGGCGATGATATTGGGGCGCACGCCCGTGGGGGATTTGGAATCTTTGATTTCCAACACTTTGATTTCGTCAAACTTGAGCGCCTTGAGCGCTTTGAGCAACACTTCGGCCTTGGCCGATTCGCCCAAGCCACCCTCTTCGTGCGGGGTAATGGCCGGGCAGGCCGTCATTTGGGTTTGCAGGTCAATAATGTAGTCACGCTGCGCATCAATATTTTTAAACAGTTCTTCGGGCTTTTGCATAAAGTCCCCCTAAATTGGATTTTGTACGTCTATGAACTCCGTCTCCACTCCAAACTGCGCGCGCACCAAGTCCATCAGCGCCAGCACGCCTATCTTTTCGGAATTGTAATGCCCCAACGCCACGCAATGGATATGCCCCTCGCGGCAGAGCTCTTGCACGGGTTCATCCAGCACGCCGGTGATAAATAAATCCAGCTTTTGGTCTATCGCGTCACCCAGCATACTCCAGCCGCCGCCGCTGACCACACCCACCTTGCGCACCGTCTGGGGTCCAAACGGCAAAACAAACGCTTTAGCCCCGCAAGCACCCTCCAAGGTGTGCACCAAAGGCTCCAGCGCGGCGGGGGTTACTTCCCCGCAAAAGCCGATCTCCTGCCCGTGATACAAGGCAAACGGCCGGACGTTTTGCGCTTGCAAGGTTTTCAGCAGCAGCGCATTGTGTCCGATAACCGGGTGCTTGTCCAAGGGCAAATGATACCCCAGCAGACTCATTTGTTTTTGGAAAAGAAACTCCACCCGGCGGCCAAACAGCCCCGTAAGCGGTTGCTCCTTGCCCCACAACAGACCATGATGCACGATAATCATATCCGCTCCGGCGTCCGCCGCCCGCTCAAACAACTCCAGGCTGGCCGATACGCCAAAGACCACCTTGCGCACCGCGTCGCGCCCCTGCACCTGCAACCCGTTGTGGCTGCAGTCAGGTACGGACGCAATAAGCAAATAGTCATTTAAGAAACGGACGATGTCCTCGCGCGTGGTCATAGATTTATGTTATCATTTTTATGCTATGAAAAGAATACTTTTATGCGTTTGGGCGCTGTTTTTTTGTGTTATAGGCCAAGCCGGGGAAGACCTCTCCGTGGCCCCTTATCTGCCCGCGCAAGCCCCGGCCCACGGGCAAAACGCCCCCATTACGGTGCAATTTCCCCAAGAGAAAATGACCACCACCCGCGGGGCTAAACGCATTTATTTATTCGGCAAACTTTTTTTAAACAATCCCACGCTGCAAATCAACGGCCAAGCCGTGCCGGTGCAACCCAACGGCACTTTCATCACCTACTTGCCCGTGGAACAAGGGGAATTTGCCTTTTTGCTGACGGCGCAAAGCGAAGGGCAAACGTATCAAGCCGTGCGCCATGTGCTGGTGCCCGGCCAGCCTCTTAAAAATTTTGAAGGCAAAGCCCGCTTTGACGAGCAAGAAATTTACCCCTCAAAACCGCTGTGGGCGCTGCCCGGCGACGTGATAAACCTGTCCGCGCGCGGCACGCCCGGGGCCCAGGTATGGGCCCGCGTGCAGGGCCTCAAGGGCGGCAAGCACATTGACTTGAAAGAAGACGCGCGCACCCCGGGGCTCTATCGCGGGAAATTCCTCGTGCGGGAAAACGAAAAACCCCGCAGCGCCAAAATCACCTATACGCTGACGCACAAGCCCAGCCACAGCAAGGCCAAAATCACTGCTGAGGAGCGGTTGAAAATTTTAGACGTGCAAGAGCCGCTGCGTCCGGCCCGCGTCACGGACCCGGGCGTAAAGTTGCGCCAAATCCCCGTACACCAAGGCAGCTTGTATCCCTTTTACCGCGCCTTTGGCGAGGTGCTGGTGGACGGACGCGACAACGGTCTGTACCGCTTGCGCTTGGGCAACGGGGAAAGCGCCTGGCTGGAAGAGAAAAAACTGGAGTTCTTTTCCCCCCGCTCCTATGCGGAAAACCAGCTGAGCGACGTACACGTGACCGCCGATGAGGAGCAAACCCACGTGCGCTTTACCGCGCATAAGCAAGTGCCCGTGTCTATCCACGAATTTAACAACCGCTTGGAAGTCACGTTTTATTACACCCCGGTGTTTGAGGAAAATTTTAACTTTGACGCTTCCGGCCCTATTTTAGACCGCATGGAATGGACCGCCCCGCAAGACGGCGTGATTAAATTTATTTTGTATTTGAAAGAAGACGCCGCCTTATGGGGGCATGCCTACCGTTATGAGAACCAAGATTTTGTGTTGGAGCTGCGCCACCGCCCGGTATTGACCTCGCAACCAGGCCGGCCTCTGGCGGGGGCACGCATTTTGATAGACGCCGGACACAGCCCCAAACGCAAGCCGCCTTATGATGGGCTGGTCAGCCCGTCGGGCTATTTGGAATACGAGGCCAATTTGGCCTTAGCCGAAGCGTTAAAACCCAAATTAGAGGCCGCGGGGGCCACCGTCCTGCTCAGCCGCCATGGGCAAAATCAAATGAGTCTGCCGGCCCGTTATCAAATGGCCTTGCGAGAAAAGGCGCACATTTTTGTCAGTCTGCACCACAATGCCCTGCCCGACACGGTCAACCCGCTGGCCGTACCGCGGGGCTATTCGGTGTATTACACCTATCCGCACAGTTTTAAACTGGCCGAAAGCGTATACCGTGCATTCAATGCGCGCGTACCGCTGCCGGACAACGGGCTGCTGGCCAATGATATTTTGTTCATCCCGCGCATGCCGGAGTTGCCCAGCATTTTGGTGGAAAACGCCTATATGATTTTGCCGGAACAAGAAGATTTAGTGATGAGTGAGAAAGGGCGGGAGCTGTTTGCCGAGACGCTTTACCAAGGCATTTTGGATTTTTACGGAGTCCGGCCGGAGAAGAAAATCCCCGCCAAACGCCGCAAACCCCAAGGCAAAAAACGCAACTAGTTTTTAAACCTAACCCAGCCCCCGCTTATAACGGGGGCTGGGTGAATTAAAAGCCTTCTAGATCTCCCCTTCCAAGTAGGTCCAACCTTCACTTTTCAATCTTTTGCATACCTTGCGGCCTAAATCGTCTAATTGAGTTATGCATGTTCTTTCCCATTTTCCTTGAGCCAACGGACGCGAAGACTCCAAGGTATAATAGCCACCCTCTCCGTTCCGGGAAACCTCAATACTCATCCCTATTGACCAAGCTCCACCTCCATAGTAAAACAAATCAGTGTCACCTCCTCCAGGTATCTGAACACTTAAGGGGAGGTCTTGCAGGGCTACAAAGGTGGAGGGGTACCCCCCATTTTCCAGCAAATACAGCTCTAGTTGTTTCTCCAAAACCGATATGTTTTGCACCGCTTCCGCCACCCGGGCTCTTTCAACGGCCATTTGATACTGCGGCAGCGCCACCGCGGCCAATATGCCAATGATAAGAACAACGACTAATAATTCAATGAGCGTGAAGCCACCTAATCGGCCCGTAGAACGGTTTTTCATATTTGCCTTCCTTTTTTGCTAAATTTCGCGTATACGCAAAATTTAGCAAAAAAAAAACATTGTGCAAGCCTTTTAAATTTCCCGGGCTGCTTTACAAAAAACCGCTCCGCAAGTTCCCCTTTATTATGTAGAATAGAAAGGATGGGCAAAAAGTTTATTACCCCTTTCAACCGCTTTTTAAGCGACCGCGTGGACATTATCATTATGCCCCGTGCGGGCGCGTCCAAAAAGCTCAAGTTGACGGGGTTGACCTTGGTGATTTTGGTCTTGGTGTGGCTGGGGCTCACGCTGGGGGCTTTGTGGTTGTGGAGCAAAGCCTACGACTATCACCTGACCAAAGCGGACAATAAACTAATGCGGGTGAAAATGCAGCTCATCGCCGACGAGCTGGAGCGTGGGCGCAACTATTTAAATTTAACCCAAACCACGGAAAAACAAATGCGCCAAATGCTGGGCATGCCGGGGGGCAAGTTTATCAATTTGCCTAAAATTTTGGAAGAGAAAAACCGCAAGGCCGACGAACGCGCCCAAAAGCTTTTTAGCTCGGATTTAAAAGATTTTGACACGGAAGAATTTGAAAAATACATAGACAGCATGCAGGAGACGGCGCAAGAGCGTTTGGCTTCGTTCCAAGAAATTGCCTGGTACTTTGCCAACCGCAAGGAAGGGTTAAACTCCACGCCCGCCATTCGCCCGTCTTCGGCGCGTATTACGTCCGGCTTTGGCTATCGGCGCGACCCGTTTGGCAAGCCGGTGGGCCATATGCACAACGGGTTGGATTTTGCCGGCAAGCCGGACAGCCCCATTGTGGTCACGGCCGACGGCGTGGTGCGCCACACCGGGTGGGTCAACGGCTACGGACAGGCCGTCTTGGTGGACCATGGGCTGGGCTATTCCACGCTGTACGCGCACGCCACGGGCATCAAGGTCAAACCCGGCGACGTAGTCAAACGCGGGCAACAAATTGCTTTTATGGGCACCACGGGTCGCAGCACGGGCACCCATTTACATTATGAAGTGTGGAAAGACGGACGCCCCGTCAATCCGCGCAATTACTTTAAATAAGGTCAGGAGGAAGTATGGGTTTTTTAAAGAAGGATTCTGATTTTGCATCCGGCGAACATTTCTCTATCGTCAGCGCGGAGTGCTATTTTCAGGGCACGTTGAGCGTGCAAGGCTCTTTGCGCGTGGACGGCACGCTGGAGGGCTCGGTGGACAATGCCCGCCAAGTCATCGTGGGCGAGGGCGGCAAAATCGTCGGCGACGTAACGGGGCAAACCGTGGTCTGCGGCGGCGAAATTGAAGGCAATGTCTGCGCCGAAATGCTGGAAGTGTTGGGCAAGGCCTCTATCCGGGGCGATATCCGCGCCCAAAAGATGATTGTGGAAGAGGGCGGACGCATTGAAGGCATGTGCAAAATCGGCGGGGCCGAAGCGGCCGTTGCCACCGAAGAAGAACCGGAAGAAAAATAAACTCAAGGAGCTGTAAAACATGATATCGTTCTTAATCAAATACAAAAAGGCCATTCTGATTGTCACGTTGGCGTTTTTCATCGGCAGTATTGCCTACATCGGGCTGGATGCGTACCAGCGCGGCACTTTTAGCAGCAACGCGGCCAAGGTGGGCTCGGAGCCCATTACCTACCGCGCGATGTACAAAGCAGCCGAGGCGCAAGCCCGCATGCTGCGCAACAGCGGTGTGGACGTGGACGAAAATATGACCAAAATGTTGAACCAAAGCGCTTTAAACGGCTTGATCAGCGAGGCCGTGCTCAACCAAGCCGCCCAAGAATACGGCATGGCCGTGGCGGATTATGAGGTGGCCCTGGACATTCACTCTTCCCCGCTCTTCAACCAAAACGGCCAGTTCAACAAGACCGCTTATGAATACGCCGTGCGCCAGCAGGGCTTTTCCCCGGCGCAGTTTGAGGAGCAAATCCGCCGCAGCAAATTGGCCGACCGCTTCCGCCTGGCCTTGTACTCCGTGTACAAACTCACGCCGGAAGAAGTGCGCTTTGCCTACCTGACGCAAAACGGCAATATGAAAGATTTTGACCAGAACAAAAAAGACTTTGAAAAGCAGCTCTTCCAAACCAAAATGGAAACGGCGCAGAATGCCTTTTTTGACGATTTCAACAACCGCGTGGAAATCAAAACCTACTTAGGCGAGCAACAGGATTAACCCGTGAAAAATCATGTTTTGGTAGTCGGTTCCGTTGCTTTTGACAGCATAGAAAACGCCCATGGCCGCGCCGAGCGCGTGTTGGGCGGGGCCGCCAGCTATTCGTCGCTTTCGGCCAGCTATTTTGCCCAGCCGTCGGTGGTGGCCGTGGTGGGGACGGACTTCACCGCCAATTACCGCGCTCCGTTTAAAAAGCGCGGGGTGGACATTTCCGGCTTGCAGGTCAAAGACGGCAAGACCTTTCATTGGGGCGGCAGCTACGACAAAGACATGAAGAACGCCGTTACCAAATTTACGGACCTGAACGTCTTTCAAAATTTCAAACCGGTACTTTCTGACGAGCAAAAAAACGCCAAGGCTGTGTTTTTGGCCAATATTGACCCGGAACTGCAACTCTCCGTGCTCAAGCAGGTCAAAAAGCCCGCGCTGGTCGCGTGCGACACGATGAACTATTGGATTACGTCCAAGAAAGCGGCGCTGCTCAAGGTGCTCAAGCAGACGGATTTATTCTTTTTAAACGAGGCCGAGGCGCGCCAACTGACCGGCGAATACAACCTCATCACTGCGGGCAAAAAGATTTTAAAATTAGGCGCCGAGCATGTGATTATCAAACTGGGGCCCAACGGCTCCATGCTGGTCAGCAAGCTGGGCATCGTGCAGTTCCCGCCGTATATTTTGGAGAAAGTGCACGACACCACCGGCGCCGGCGATACCTTTGGCGGCGGCGCGACGGGCTATTTGGCCAGCCTGCGCAAGTGGGATACGCTCTCTGCCATTAAGCGCGCAATGATGATCGGCAATGTGATGGCCTCTTTTACCATAGAGTCGTTTAGCGTCAAACGCTTGGCCGGAATTAAAACGGGCGAGATAGAAAAACGCCTCAAAGAATACACCTCTATGCTGCGCTTTTAACGGCGGGAAAGGGGTTGTGTAAAAATGTTGCGTGACAAAGCCGCTGCATTTTTGCTAAAATAGATGTAGAGATTTACGCCGGGGTGCTGGAATTGGTATACAGGATAGTCTCAAAAACTATTGCCCGCACGGGCTTAAGGGTTCAAGTCCCTTCCCCGGTAAAATATAAAACCTGCCTTACGGCAGGTTTTTTATTTTAGTGGGGAAGCAGGCAAACTGCTTTGCCTGCGTAGGGACTTGAAGGCCGGAGCGATGTTTTTGTTTGCGCGCATAAAAGTTTCCTATCGCGCAAGGCAAAAACCGCGAGGCCCGGCCCGGAGGCTTTTTCCGTCAGGGAAAAGACCGCAGGGAAGTCCCTTCCCCGGTACCATTAGACGAGAGCCGCTTTTTATAAGGCGGCTCTCTTTTTTTGCTCTTTTTCTCGTCGTAAAACCTATTTTGCAAAATTGGGAAATTGCGGACCTGTGCGGCAGTTGCGCTGTCAGCAAAAAGATCGCAGGGAAGTTTCCTTCCTCGGTAAAAAATTTAAAAAGCCGCCAGTTAGGCGGCTTTTTAATTTAGGAAGATCTACTACAAATTATTAGCAGCAGAAAGGGCTTTTTGCTGTCGTTTCTTCTCCCAAGCTTTTTGTTCCTCTACCAGTGCATTTTGGGTTTCTTGATAGCTCGCATGTAATTTGTCCAATGTTTGTTTATCTATATACAATACATTGTGGAAGTCATGTAAAACTATATAAGTATTTCCAAAGATCCAGGTGTGTATCATATTTACAGAATCTAAACCAAAGTCGCTTTTTCTGCGAGTTGTATTCCTTCCATATTTTTTTTGTAAATTATGCAGATATAAATTTTCATCATCTGCCCAAGGCAAGTCCTCGGCATAAGCAAAAAATTTATCTTTATAAAACAAGAACCGTTTATCTCCTTGAACATACATTTTCAAAGCACGGGCAGATACAAGTCCTTTATCAGTATCAGTTCTTCTGTCATTCTCTTCCCCCAAGCTTTCATATTGAGATCCCACAAAAAATGCCTTTTGAGGAAAAGAAATTAAAATGTCCCAGCGGGGGGAAAACTCATTTTCGTTTTGCCACGACGCGAACCACATTTTTCCCAGGGAAGCACGTGCTTTTTCCAAAGAAGTACCCCATTTGATATTTTTGTAACCATCGGCCATATCTAATGTGTCTTTAATTTCCCCATATTCAGGGCATTTTTTAATGGTTGGCATAGCATGTAATATATCTAGAACTTTTAATACCTCAGTTTGGTATCCTTTGGTATTGATAATATTTTTAAGTACAGGTATTCCCTCAGTACAAATATTAAAATCAGGGGTTTCCTTATTTTTTTGCATTAGTTTTTCTAAGGGTTCTAACACAATATTAACAGAGGTTTCTTTTTTCATAAGTTTTTTATGAGCCGAATTAGATACATTTTTAGGCATATTACACCCGCCTTGTTCTACAAAGCTCGCCATCAATCCCATAAATAAAAAGAAACCAACAATGACAAGAAATACTGACAATAAACCAGCTTGTTTTCTCCTTGCCCATCCACAGTGGGGACAAACATTTGAAGTATCTGAAAACTCTTTACCACATTCTTTACATTTAATTAATGCCATATTATTACCTCTATTCTTTTGATTTTTCTAAGGATCTTTTCAATTTTAATTTATTCATGAGTTATAGAAAATTCGTCCGAATCCCATTCGGGTTTTCTGATATTTTTATCATTGTGGCACTTGTAAGCTAGTGAGATATTATCAAGATATTTTTTAAAGTCAGAATTAGCTTGTGCAATCCTATCCATCATATTCCAATCTAAAGCCGTTTTAGGAGCAGGAATAACTATTTCGCTTTCTTCGGGTTCTTTTCTGTTTAGTTTGATAAAGCCCATCTTGAAACTTTCACATAGCAGTTGTAGTTCTTCTTTTGTCTCTTCGTTTATATCCTCAGCAACAAGATAAGAAAAATTAGCCCATGAAGAATTTGAGACTGCTTGGAAAAAGCATTTTCTTAAATTTCCCTTATCAATTTGTTTTTTGACTTCAAAAGAATACAACAAACTTCGTTCACACGAGTATTCAATAATACATTCTTTTGTTTCTTTTCCTTGAAACTTATTCATTAAATCTTCAAAACCCACAATATCTGCATGCAACCAAACATTATTTTTTTCTAGCAATCTTTTTGAGGTTTTTTCATCAATTCGCAAAGTGTCAACATTCAAAACCCACTTACAAAATTGCATAAGTTTTGGGTATAAATCTTTTTCATCTTTTACTGCTTCTTTTGCTTTTGTGGTATCTAATTGAGATTCGGTTAAAAGTTTATCATAATAGAAATGTCTAGGCCTTTCAGGGGTAGCTGAAATATGCAAAGGTTGTAATGCTCCCTGACAGTATAGTGTTGTGACATTTCTCTTAAGAATTGCTTTTATACTATCCAAATCTTGCTCTTTCAATTTTAATTGATCAATATATTCATATTCATTTGCATGTTCTAACATGTATTGTGCGATATCAGCAGCTGTTAAAGGACTCTGAGAACTTTGAACAATTTGTGCGACAACCTTTTTCAACGGCATCGATTTTGATACTTTATTCATTTCTGCCTCCTAATAATTGTTTCTTTTTTGTTTCAAACTCTTCTTTTGTGAGTAATCCTTCCTTGTATAGTTGACTTATTTTGATAAGAGTGTCATTCTCATTATTTTGTTCTATTGAGGCAGATGAACTTTTTGTCCAAGCAAGTGTATAATGGACCATATACATTACACCTGATAGAATCAACATTAAAAGAGCAACGAGCCCAATAAGAAGACTAATAGACCGAATACTGTTATCATGGGCAGAGGCAGCTATATTAAAAAGAATAAAGGCTCCACAGCCACATATTCCTCCGATTACCATCCATTTGACGGTTTTCTTTTTATGATTATTATCACTCATACTTTTTCCCTTAGTTCAATGGCGTTTCGCGGATCACCCCCCCGGCAACTCCGGGGGATGATTATTTATTTTTTTACATTTTTGGCAGTGTCTACCTCTTTTGCTGGTACAGCCAATAAGTACAAATAGATAGTGATTGGACTAAGAAAAATACTTCCCACTACTACTCCTGTTATGTCACGGTGTTTCTCACTAGCAATCATAATATTTACAACAATCCACGCTACATAAAAAATAAACATTATAAATCCCATATATTATCTCCTTTTAAATATTTATACTGTATAGAAAGTACAAGGTTGTCCCAACTTTACTAGACATTGACCTTTTTTCAGTTTGTTCGGACAAATGCATTTACCGTTTACATATTCACCTCCTTCGTCTTCATATACGCAATATTTACACCTTTGCATTTTGTTATCTCCATTTGTTTAAGTTAATTTCCCCAACAAAAAAGACGACTGCTATTTGTGAGGTTCAAAGCACACAAATAAACAGTCGCCTACCCGTACTAAAAAATTAATACAGGATTACTGCTGGCAAGAGCGGGTAATTAGTCCGCTCCCACCAGCACAACACGACTGTTTTTGGCTTTGAACCTCTCTTGCTTGCGCAAAAGTGCGACCTTTACAGGTCACCAAAAACAGAATCAAATTATATATAAGCCGCGTTTAAGGCTTAGGTACAAGACGTAACTCCTGTTACTAAATATCTTTTATTATAAGAACTTTTCTGCCGCTTGTCTATTTTCTCTACTCTGTTTTTACTATACTAAATTTTCGCATTTCCCAAAAAGCCGGTATTTCCCCCTCGCCCAAACGCAAGAGACGTTTCAAAACGCCTTAATTTAGGTACAATATAAATATCCAAATTTAAAAAGGGGATTAAAAATGAAAAAAGCTCTTTTTGTTGTACTTTCCGCGCTGATGTTGGGCGCGTGCGTCAATGTACCGCAGCCGCCGAAATTGGACATCGTGCTGCCCGTGGCCGGGACCAACGAAGTGTGGAACTCCGCCTCTCACAAAGGCTCTCCAGTCCTGGTGGCCGTGATGGCCAGCTATTGCGGCTGGTGCAAAAAGTCGCTCGCCGCGCTGGAAACGGCCAACGCCGAGTTTAAAGACAAAGGCGTGGAAATCGTCGGCATTTACGTAGACGATAACGTAGAAGCCGTCAAAGCCATTCAAAAGCAATACGGCCTAAAAACCACCATTTTGTATCAGGGCGGCCAAACCGCGCAAGATTTGGGCGTAAACGGCTTCCCTAACATTCTGTTGTTTGACAAAAAGCACAAACTGGTCAAAGTGTGGAGTGGCTATTCCGACCGCCTGGCCGACGAATACCGCCGCGAAATCAGCAAATTGTTAAAATAAATTCTCACTGCAAAAAATCCCCCGGTTCACACCGGGGGATTTTTTTATCTTATAAAGCGCAGGGGCAAATATGCGGCTTTTCCATACACACATACACCACCGCCCGCGGAAACAGCCGCCTCAGCAGCGGCACCATATGGCCATATACCTCTTGGCGCAGGTCCTCGGGGTAGCGCATTTTGCCGTCAAAGTCCAAAAGAAATTCCCCGTCTAAAATAAAATTATCCGGGAAGCGGTTTTCCACCGCTTTTTTCAGCTCGCGCGAAAAACGCAGCAGCCCCACACTAATCCACGCCACCTGATCCACCGGCACAGACTGCGCCATTTGCTCGGCCGCCTGCGTATACGCCGCTTTCCAGCCGTCAAACGGCACCACCGGGTCAAAATGAAGTCCCAGCCGATACCCCGCCTGCGCCACCTGCGCGGCCGCGGCCAAACGCTGCGTCAAAGACGGCGTAAAATGTTCCACCCGTTCAATAAACCGCGGCGCATTGACCGACCAACTGACCACCACATTTTCCGCGCCGCCCTCGGCCAGCAGCCCCTCTATGCATGTGCTCTTGGTCTTAAATTCAAACTGCAGCTGCGGCCGCGCGCGGAAAAACGGCACCAAAGCCCGGCTGTATTGCGTCAAATCATCAAAAGCCAACGAATCGGTAAACTCCCCGCTGCCAATACGCGGACGGTCAAACGGCCCCTGACGAAAAGTCGCGTTGTCAATTTGATCCAAAAAATCCTGCACATTGGCCGGCAGCAGCACCGCGTGCAAATTTTGGTATTGTTGCAAAAAACAATACTCGCAATCAAACCGGCAGCCAAAACCCAAATTGACCAAATTATATCCGCACCCGGCGTTGCCCGCCGAGCAAGGACACGGCTTTAAAAAGTCATATTTTTCCCGGTGGATGACCAATGTTTCATTGCGCCGGGAAAAGGACGGGCTGCCCACCATTTCCTTGCCGTCCCACGCGTGAAATTGCGCCGCGGGGAACCTCTCCCGCGCGCGCCGCGCCAAGGGGCTGTCCGCCACGGCGGGCTCTATATAAATATTTTTCGGGGAAAAATCATGCGGAGTCAAATCAGCCCGCTGGGCCGGGTCCAGCTCCAGTTTGGGCAAGTAAAACGCATTCTTGGGCGCTTTGCCAAAGCTATGCGGATAACGCTTTTGCAGCAAAATCTTTTTGGCCCGTTCAAAATTTAAATTTTTCTCCGCAGGCAACGCCGATTGCGGAGCCAAGCCGTCGCGCTTGATAATCTCGTACAACAGCCGCAGTAATTCGCGTTTTTTATTCACGCCCAACGCGGGCAACAGTTCATCCAAATAATCCGAAAGGGGTTTAATTTCCACCATGCAAAAACTCCTGTTCCTGCGGGGTCAACGTCAACCGCAATGCCTGCAAATTTTGTTGGACTTGCGCGGCACTGCGCGCCCCCACCAACACACTGCTCACGCCCGGGCGCGCCAAACTCCACGCCAAGGCCACCGCCGCCGGGGCCACGGCCTTTTGCGCAGCCAACACACGCACGCGCGCCGCCACCGTCTGCGCGGCGGTAAAACCTTCTGCAAAATAATACGGGTAAAAATACCGCCGGGCGTCGCGACGGCGGAAATTGGGCTCTTTTTGGTATTTGCCGCTGAGAATGCCGCCCCCCAGCGCGCCATACGCCACCAGCGGGATTTGCTTTTGCAAGCAAACATCTTGGATTTCATCGGGCAACGGCCGCAGCAAAGAAAGGGGCATTTGCATCCCCGCTACCGGGCCCAAGGCAACCGCTTGGCGTAGTGAGCCAGCCGAAAAATTACACACGCCCACCGCGCGGATTTTGCCCTGTTGTTGCAATTGCTGCAACGCCGTCCAAGTTTCTTCCAACGGGGTTTTAGGATCCGGCCAGTGGACTTGATATAAATCCAAATAATCCGTCTGCAACCGCTTGAGGCTGGCTTCACACTCGGCCACCACAGAGGCCGCCGCCAAACAATGGTCCGGCCGCCCGGCTTTAAGCACAATGCCGCACTTATCGGCCAGCAGCACTTGCTTTCGCCGCCCGCGCAACACGCGGCCTAATAGCTCCTCCGCCGCACCCCAACCGTAAATGGGAGAAGTGTCTATCCAATTGATCCCCCCGTCCAACGCGGCCAACACCGCCGCCTCGGCTTGCGCCCGGTCTTGCGCGCCCCAATCCGTCCCGCCGCCCAAGGCCCAAGTGCCCAGCCCCAAGCGCGTGGCGGTTTGTCCGGCCAGGCAAAGCGGCGCGCCAACCATGCTTATGCCTTGGGCAAATTGCCCGCCATGCCGCCCATGGCTTGCGCGGCCATTGCTTGGCTGTCTTTGACGGCTTTGTTGATGACGGCTTTTAAATCTTCGGCCAGTTTATCCGCCGGAAAATTATGCGCCAACTCCGACACTTTTACTTCTTTTACTTCTTGCGAGCCGGACACCGTAATTTCAAACAAATGGTTCGGGCTGTCCACCTTAATTACCATATTGTCCAAGCGTTTTTTAATCTCTTGAATTTGGTTTTTCAACTGCCATAAATCTTTTAATTGTCCTAATTTATCAAACATAAGTTCCTCCTAAATCTTTTTTATTTTACCAATTTCCTCAGACGGCCCGCTCTCCACCCACTGCCCCGTGCGCAAAAAGGCGATGCCGCTGCGCACGGCGGCCGGGGCAAACATTTGTTGGGCGGCGGCTTGGTATACTTGCAGCTGGGGCTGGTATTTTTGTGCGGTGGTTTCATCGGTTTTTTCGTCCGTTTTGTAATCCACCACCCACACGGTGCCCGCCTCATCTTTTAAAAGCAAATCCATCACCCCGTTGACCAATTCCCCCTCCGCGCCCAGCATGGTAAAGGGCATTTCCACCCCGACCCGCTGCATACGCCGCCACTGGGCAAACAATTCACTCGTTTCAAAACGACCCAATATTTCTTGTGCGGCCGCCGCCAAATCCGGCCGTTGCAGCTGCTGCGCCGCACCCGGCACGCACGCAACCAAGGACGCTTGCTTCCCCGCCCAAAAATCCGCCAACGCCCGGTGACACAGCGTGCCTAAATCCGCTGCATCGGCATGTTGCGTTTGCAAGGCTACCCGCGCCGACGGGCTCAACGCCGGAGCCTGAGTCAGCATGGCCTGATAGCGGCTCATGCGCTGGTCAAAAGCGGCCCGCCACGCGGCCAAATCCCGCGGCGGAGGCGGTACGGCCACGGCTTCCTTCTGCAAATAAATAAATTCGGCCGGATTTTGATACGGCTCATAATGCACCCGCATGCCTTGCACTTGCTCCGGGCGTTCGCCCTGCTGCGGGAAATACCCCGCCCGCATAAACAGCTCCGCGGCGGTGCGGCGGTCGCTTTCTTCATTGCCCACCACCAGCAGTTTTTCCCGGGCGCGGGTCAAGGCCACATACAAAACGCGCACCTCTTCGCACCGGGCATGTTCCTTTTGCTCCTCTTCCAGCCAAGCCAAATTGATATCGGCGTATTTGCCCACGCGCAAACCGTGCAAATTCTGCCGCCACGAATACAAATGCGTGGGCCGTTTGGCAGCAGAGGCACTCTCTTTTTTGGAAATATCCGCCAAAATCACAACGGGAAATTCCAACCCCTTGGATTTATGCACCGTCATCACGTTGAGCGCATCGGTGGTTTGGGCTTGATTGGCCGCCGTCAGGCTGCCGGCCTCTTGTTGCATGATTTCCTCCACCCGGGCCAAAAACTGCCCCAAGGTGGCCGGCGTTTGTTGGGCATACCCTTCAGCCAAACTGACCAATTTTTCCAAATTGGCAATGCTGCGCTCCCCGTCGTATGCAGTGGCGCAAGCTTCGCCCAAAAAGCTGTCGGTAAGCAGCCCCCGCAACAGCGGCCCCAACGGCACCCGTCCCGCCCGCGCGGCAAAAGTACGCAAGCGTTTAAAAACTGTTTCCGTTTTCTCATCGCGGGAAGGCTTGCGGTAATCCAGCTCCCTGCGTTGGGCGACGCGAAAAAGCTCCTCATCGGTCAGCGCGCCCCACGGGCTGCGCAACACGCCCACCAGGGCAATGGTATTGCCCGGGTCCTCTGCGGCGCGCAAAAAATTTAAAAAGTCTGACACTTCTTGGCGGGTGTAAAAATCCCGGTCCTCTTCTACGGCGAAGGGAATACCGGCCCGACGCAACGCATCGGTATACGGCCCCAGGGTAGTGGCCGCACGGGAAAGCAAGGCAATGTCTTTGTATTGCAATTTGCGCCCGCCGCGCAAGATCAAGCGGCCGACATTTTGCTCAATCCAGCGCACAATAAACCGGGCCTGATTGTGACGGTAATCATCAGCAGACACCTTGTCCGCCCCCGCACACACCAGCACCAATTCCGCCGCGCCGTTTTGCTCCGGCTTGTCCGTAAAAATCGGCTCATAGGCCGGTTGACAAGCCGTCTTTTCTTTCATCACCACCGAGCAAACGCCATTGGCCGCGGCAATAATTTCCCGCTCACTGCGGAAGTTTTGGCGCAGATAGGCTTTTTCTCCCCCCTGTTGCAAAATCAACCGGGTAAAAAGTTCATACGCGGTAATATCCGCTCCGCGAAAACGGTAAATGGACTGCTTGGGGTCGCCCACCACAAACAATTTGCCCGGCTGCAGCTGCACCTCTTGCCATGTGGCGGCGGTGCCGCCGGGCCGCTCGGCTAAAAAGAGCAAAAGTTCGCCTTGCACCGGGTCCGTGTCTTGAAATTCGTCTATGTACAAGGCGTCATAGGCCTGTTGCAGCTGATGCCGCACCGGCAAATGGCCCTGCAGCAAATCCCGCGTTTTGACAATTAAATCATCAAAGCTTAAAATGCCTTCCTGTTCATAGCGCGTACGCACGGTGCGCACCAAGGGCCGCAGCAACTCATACGCCTTGAGCACCCGCAGCTGCACCGCCGGGTCCGCCGCGGCGGCAAAGCGACAGAGCGCCTTGGCTTGTTCGGCGCTTTCCTCGTCCCAGTCTTTGGGCAGGGATTTGATTTCTATGGTTTCCTCGGGGGGCTCGGGAGCGGTGTATTGCCCGGTTTGCAGCCAGTGCTGCGCCTGCGTAAACCGCCGGGCCGCTTGCGCCAAGGCCTTTTCCACCACGCGCGGGGATTTCTTACCGTCTAAAAATGCGGTGGAAAGCTCCTCAGCGCGCCGGGCGCGTTCTTGGCAAACTTGGGCCAAAAAATCCTTGCGGGCAAAATAGTCATACGGGCCCATTTTGCCGCTGCACATCTCCCGCGCGCAGCTTTGCAGCTCCGCCAAACTGACCCAGGGCAGCACCTCTTTCCACAATTCGGCGCGGGGGGCTTGCTCGCCCAATTCTTCATCTAAAAAGCGGTTCCAGGCGGCGTCAAAAATACGCTGCGCACGCGGGCCCTTGTCTATTTCCGCCTGGGGTGAGAGCCCCGCCTCCAACGGAAAGCTGCGCAAAATATCGGCACAAAAACTGTGAATGGTGCCAATTTGGCTGCGGTCCAACAAGGCCAAGGCCTGCTCGGCCCGGGCCACGACGTCCGCCGGCGGCACGGCAAAGTGCCCCGTCAATACGTCTAAGGTGGGCTCCGGTTGGTTTTGGCGGGCGGCCTGCAATACGGTCTGCAATTTAAAAATCAAACGGGTTTTAATTTCCGCTGCGGCCTTTTCGGTAAAAGTCAGCGCCACCAGCCGCTGCGGACGAATGCCTTGCGCCAGCAAGGCAAAGCAAAGCCGGTCAATAAGCAGCGTGGTCTTACCCGTGCCCGCTCCGGCCTCCACCACCATGTTGACATCCAAATGCGTCCGCACCCGGGAGCGGTCTTCGGTCAGCTGGGTCATTGTTTGGCCTCCTGCAAGGCGTGGCTTTGCGGCGCGTGGGCCGCACGCAAACGCGCGCGGAATGCGTCCTTGCGGCAAATGGCCGTGTAAGGACAATATAGGCAATGCTCGCCGGGACTGATAAAAAACTGGCCCTGTTGCACCCAATTCATCAACAAAGTAACAAACTGCTCCGCCCGCGGACGAACCGCCTCAAACCCCGCCTGGCTGAGCTCTTGGCGGTTATAGCCTTTGTTGATATTCAACAAGGCCGCGCCGTCGGCCTGCAGCCCCTGCGTCTGCGGTTGTTGCGCCGCCAAAATCAAATAAATAAAAGGCTGCAAAATCACTTTTTTAAACATATCCGCGGCCAAATCTTTGCCACCGTGGCGACCGGATTTATAATCCAGCACGCGGAAGGTGCCTTGGGCAGCGTTGACGTCTATGCGGTCTATAATCCCCTTGAGCTTGATTTGCAAAGCCGGGGACGGGGCGTAGATTTTTTCAAATTGGGTCTCAAAAATGCTGGGGATGTACCCCTCTAAATGTTGCGCGTCCTGGACTACAAAATCGGCCAGTTTGTCGCGCACGTCCTGCAGCAGCAACTGCCAAATGACGGGATAAATGCCAAACTGTTTGTAGCTCTGCGGGGTATAATGCCGCGCCACGGCCTCGTCCAGGCGTTGGGTCAGCGCGCTGTCAAAGAGTTGCCCGGTCAAGCCGTCTTGGTAGAGTTTTTGGTAATAGTCCATTAAAATCTCGTGGTAGGCCGTACCGCGCAAATCCGGCGCCAGTTCCGCGCGGGAAAGCACTTCGTCCTTCTCGCGCAAACCTACGCCCTTGGCCAAAAAATACTTCATCGGGCAGCGGGCCAAATCCTGCAGCGCCGAAGGCGAGAACCCCGCCTTGTTTTGCGCGGCAAAAATGTCCGCTCCGCAAGCGGGGGACACCTGCCCGTCATACGGGCCCAACTCCCCGCGCAAAGCAAGCCGCCGCGCCGCCTGCAACGCGTTTTCTTCCGCCGGGCCCAGCAGCCCAGCTTGTTGATAGCTTTCTTTCTCCGCCCCCTCGCAAGCCAATACCCAGGAGAGCTCCCGCTCCTGCAGTAAAGGCAGTGGCGTTTGCGTCAGCCGCTCAAGCAACTGGTCGCTGACCGTGCAGAGCACTTGAGGGGCCGCCAAATCCACGCGGCCGGCCCGGGCCAGCTCCGTCAAATAGCTGGAAGGCACCAACGGTTTGCCCTCGGCATCGGTGCGCAAAAAACTGGCATACAGCTGCCCCTGCGCCGCCTCTACCGCACAGAAAAAGAGCAGACGTTCCTCGTCAAAGCGCTCCATTTTTTGGTTTATCCAAAAGCCCAACTGGTCGCGCAAAACCCGGCGGTAATCATCTTTTAAAACCGGGTCCTCGCGAATGATTTGCGGGAAGGTTTTTTCGTTAAGCCCTAACACAAAAACCACTTGAAACCCCAGCCCGCGCAAGTTCAGCGCGTCCACGGCGCTCACCCCCCGCGCCGCCGGATATGTTTGGTGCAGCTGGGTTTGCTGCAAGGCAGCCAGCAGCTCCTCTAAAAATTCCCCGGGTTGGGCGTGCGCGGCAAAAGCGCCGTAGCGCGTAAACTCCGATAGCACTTTTTGCGCAGCCGCCCAAACAGACTGCTCCGCCGCTTGGAAGGAGGCCACATCCAAATTCTCCTCCAAAAATGCTTGCGCGGCCTGCCGCAGCGTATCCCACGGCAGCGGCTGGGTCAAAAATTCCAATTGCCGGCGGCACTCCTTCAGCCAGGTCATAAAGGCCGGGTCATAATGCTTTAAGCTAGAGCGCACGAGGTCATTCCACTGCGTCCAATCCCGCTGGGCCAAGCATTCATCTATTAGATACCGCCAGCGGTTTTTCTGTTTAAAATAAGGCGAGGTGACAATGCCCAGCACACTGTCTCGCTCAAAGCCGTTGCGCGCCAAAGAAAGCAGCTGCAAGATCAGCACCCCCAACGGACGCGCGGCAAAATTTAGGGTGAAATCCGCATTGAGGGCAATGCCATTGCGCGCAAACACTTCCGGCAACAGCGTTTTGTACGGCTCCAAGGTGCGCGCCGTGACGGCGATTTCTTCCAACGCAATGCCCTGCTGCTCATGCAAGCGCAGAATTTCTTTGGCGACAAAAAAGACTTCCCCCGCCGGGTCCGGCGCGGCCGTCCAATGAATGGCCCCGGGCGTTTGCGCGGCGGTTTGCGGACTAAACAAAGCTTGCGCCGCTTCTTGGGCGGCCAGCTCGTTCCAGGGCTCTGCCAAGGCCTCGGCCGGGCCACTGCCCAAGATATTGGTTTCAAAAAATTTCCGCCCAAAAGCAAAGGCCGGGTGATTGGCATACAACCAAAAAACCGTTAAAGGGTATTGCGTACGCAGCGCATGAAACAGCTCCAACTGCCGGCCGGTCAATTCATAAAAACCGTACAAGATGATTTCTTGAAAAGAATGTAAAAAGGCGGAGTTTTGCGCTTGATGCAGCGCATTGTCAAAATATTGGCGGTAGGAGCGGTAACCGGGCACCCGGTCCATTTCTTGCAAATACGCCCGGTACACCTGCAACAGCCATTGCCCGTGGGCACGCTGCTCCTGCAAGGCCGGGTCCGACGTAGTGAGCAAATGCTCTTCCAGCACGTCCGGGTCGGCCAACGCATCGGCCATATCCCGCAGAGAGGCCCGCACCGCGCTGATAAAGCCCCGGCTGAGCGGGTAACGGCCCAGCTCCGGGCGGGAGAGCAAATTTTTAAGCAAATAATCGTGCAAACTGTCCCCGGGCAAAAGCGGCAACTGAGGCTGCGGGGTTTCTTGGTCCAGCTCGGACAAAAGCTGCGACAAAGTCAAAAAATAAACATTGCTAAACAGCCCCATTTTTTGCGCCAATAACTTGCGCAGCCGCATGCCCGCCCGGCCGGAAGGGCACAGCACCAGCACCCGCCGTTGCGGCCCCGGCTGCAAGGCGGCGGTATGAGAAACAAATTGCTTTTCCAAAGCCCGGTAGGGCGCGTAATAAATGTGCATAAAATGCTATAGTAAAAGAAGTTGCCTACATATTATTGCATTTTTGGCGCGTTTTAACTACTTTTATGAAAATTTTAATTCTTATGCGGCATGGGCAAGCCTCTTTTGAGGCCGTGGCGGATTACGACCGTCCCCTCACCTCTGCCGGGCAAGAGCAAGCCCGCCGCGCCGCCCAAACCCTGCTGCGGCGCAACCTGCGGCCCACGCTGCTGCTGGCCAGCCCGCTGTTGCGCGCCCAACAAACGGGCCAAATCGTTTCCGAAGTTTTGCAAGTTCCCCTACATACCGCTTTTGATTTAGACGGCCGCTTAAGCGCACAAGGCCTGGTGCAATGGGCCCAAGAACAGCTGGATATAGCTGATAACGTGCTGCTCATTGGGCACAATCCCAATGTGAGCCTGGCCGCCGGGCTGCTCAGCGGACACTACCGCTCTTTCGGGCCGGGCGACTGGGCCGCTTTTGACTGGACGGACCCGCAGCATCCGAAATATTTGGAGGAAGAAAAATGACAATTTTAGACGCTGTTTTATTGGGCCTGTTGCAAGCCTTGGGCGAATTTTTGCCAATTTCCAGCTCGGCCCATTTGGTGCTGCTGCCGTTTTTCCGCGGGCAAGCCTATCAAGGGGTGGCCTTTGACGTACTGCTGCATTTGGCGACGCTGCTGGCGGTGCTGCTGTATTTTGCCAAAGATTGGTGGGAGTTGCTGCGGGAGGGACTCATGCGCCCGCGCAGCCCGCAGGGGCGCACCCTGTGGGGGTTGGCGCTGGCCACGCTGCCGGCGGCGGTGGCGGGGTTGTGCTTAAAAGACTGGGCGGAAACCACCTTGCGCCACCCGCTGGTCATTGCCGCATGCCTGATGATTTTTGCCATACTGCTGTGGGCAGCAGATCGCCGGGCGTCCGATCAAGAAACTACTGCCGTGGGGATAAAAACCTTGCTGCTGATCGGTTGCGCGCAGGCTTTGGCCTTGGTGCCGGGTGTGTCCCGCTCCGGCGTGACGATTACGGCCGCGCTGCTGCTGGGACTTGGCCGCAGCCAAAGCACTCGGATTTCCTTTTTACTTTCCGCCCCAATTATCGCCGGGGCGGCCGTGCTAGAGCTGGGACAGTTAAGTTGGGCTGACTTGACGGCGCCGCTGGTGTGGGGCTTTCTCAGCGCGTTTATCGGCGCGCTGGGGGTGATCGGCGGGCTGATGAAGTACATCAAAACGCACAGCTTTAATGTGTTTGTGGTATACCGGCTGCTGTTGGGCTTGGTCATTTTGGGCTGGTATTGGCACCTGCACTGAGCGTGCGGCGGATTTTTTATATAATAGAAAGACCTTTGAAGAGGAGGATATCCATGAGTTACTTGATGGCGTTTGGTTTGGCTTTGTGCTGGGGCACGGCCTTTTTGGCCACTAAAAACACGGTGGAAGTGCTACCGCCGTATTGGAATACTTTTTTCCGGGTATTGGCCGGGTTGCTGTTTTTTATCATTTTATACGGAGTGCAACGCAAGGATTTGCGCATTTCACTCAAACAAATTTGGCGGCCGTGGGTCATTGGCTTGCTGTTGATTTTGCTGCCCTTTGCGGCCATTTCGTGGAGCCAGCGTTTTGTCGCGCCTACCATCGGCGGTATTTTTAACGGTACGGTGCCGATGTGGTCTTTCATCGCCGGGGCCATTTTGCTCAAAGGCGTGGACCGCTTTACTTGGCGCCGTGCAGCCGGGGTGCTCATCGGCGTGGCCGGGCTGCTGGTTATTATGTGGCCCAGTTTGACATTGGGTGACAATCCGTGGGCGCTGTATGGCTGCTTGGGCTTTTTGGTGATGGCGTGGTCGTATGCGCTGGGCAATGTATTGACCAAAAAAATCATGGTGGATGACACTAGCACCACCTTAGAGGCTAACACCTTTCACCAGTATCTTTTTTCTGCGGTGGTGTTGCTGGCGGTGGCGTTTTGCTTAGAGCCCGTGCCGCAAGCGGCGGTGTTCTCGGGCAAGGTGTTGCTGTCTTTGGCGTGGGCGGGCGTGATGTCTTCAGCGGTGGCGTTTTTGCTGATGGTGGCCTTGATTAAACGCTGGGGCGCCACGCGGATGGCCTCGGTCACTTACTTCACCCCGGTAGTAGCTATGGCCGGGGATGTGATTAATTTGGGCCGTATGCCAGCGGGGAATGAGCTCATCGGGTTGGGAATTATTTTTATCAGTTTATTTCTTATTCAAAAACCCGTTTCCGCTAAATAAACTTCTTCAAACCCCCGTCTTAAAACGGGGGTTTAAAATTTCACTTGATACACCGCCGTACCGGCCTGGCTTTGGCCGCCTGTTTTCGGGCCGAAGCTGGCACACACTTGCTCCGCCGAGGCGGGGGCGCTGGAGTTGCGGTAACAAATCTGCTTATCGGGGGTAGTGTCTAAAGACACGCTCCCGCTATCCCAAAACACTGCCGCGCTATTGGACGGCACCACCATAAATGCACCAACGGGAATGCCCGAGTATACGAAGCTGCCCCCTTGCTCAGTTTTAGAGGTATAAGGAATTTGCACGTCCCAGTCTACCATGTCCGCCGAATAGCTTCCGTTAGCCATAAAATACCGCTCTTTGGCCTGCACCAAAGCACGCAATATCGGCAAAGCCTGCGCGACACGCGCACGCCCCACTGCCACTTGGTATTTGGGCAAGGCAATGGCGGAGAGGATGCCGATAATGAGGACGACGACTAATAATTCAATCAACGTAAAGCCGCCTACATGTCCTCTCCCTACGTCATTCCCGAAGGGGTTGCGGCCCGCAGGGTTCGGGAATCTCGTTGTGTTTTTAA
>CAVHDF010000014.1:0-28226 GCA_963634865.1 Eggerthellaceae bacterium | reverse complement strand
GGCCATCGGAGCGTTTATAAAAAATAAAATTTACAACAAAAATCCGCCTTTTGTTCAAGCCGCTAATAAGCGGCGAGTTAAAGGCGGAATAAGAAAATTTTATTTTTTATGCTCCGCAGGCCCGCGGGGCCTTTTGGTCCTTTTCTGCCCCGGAGAAAAGGACATTAAATCGGTGGCCTTTTGCTTACTTTTCTGCCCTGGAGAAAAGTAGGAATATATCACGGGGGACAACCCGCTGTTATTTCCTAAAATTTTGAGCGGCGTCCCACGCCTCTTGCTGGCTGATTACGGGCACAGTCTCAGTTACCACCTTGCTGGTGAACATTTCCAAATTGGAAATGCCGTGAATGACCGCGTCCAAAATCGTTCCTTTGTCAAACTCCCGCTCCACCATATCCAGCACGGACAGCGGGTCTTGCGGGGCCAAAATCAGCTCCACTCCGCAGCCAATCATTTTCAGCGCGGCCGAGGCCTCATTGCGGATGCGGCTCTTGTACATCGGGGCGCTAATCACGCAGCCCTTGTAGTTGAGGCGTTTTTTGAGCAAGCCCTTAATAATCCGCTCTGACATCATCGCCCGGCTGGTCGGGTCTATATTGGCAAATACCATGTCCGAGGGCATAATCGCGTCGCAGCGGCGGAACATATGTTTGTAAGGCACAAATTCGGCGTCTTCCATTTGGGCCAAGGTCTTTAAAATCCCGCTGACCCCCGGGAAAAATTTCACGCAATTAAGCACCCCGCCGTTGGCTGCTCCGGCCACATAGTCGCCCGCCATGCGGGCTACGGTCATGGGCACTTCACAAAAAGCCGGGCTCTGATAGCCAATATCCACCACCGGGGCCAACAACCAGTCTATGCCAATGCTGCGCGCCATGCGCGCGGTAACCAACCCTTTGCGGTACGCCCCTTCCGTATCATTCTGCGCGCCCAGCTGCGCATTGGACGGCAAGCGCGGCGCGTCGGTTACCACTTCAGCCAAATCCTCTTCAATGTCGGCGCATAACAGCAAATGGTCATACGGGGACGCTTCCCGCATGGCTTGGGCAAACTGGTATGTTTGTTTGGCTGTGCCGCCGTAAATGCAAAAGCCCCCCACGCCCCGCGCAGCCAATTCCTGCGCTTGTTTCAAGTCGCTTTTGCCAAACCAAAAACCGGGAAAAACAATGCGTGCGGGTTTCATACAATCTCCTTTTTATTGTAACACGGACGGAAACAGCGCGTCTTCTGTGCCGGAGGGAGCCACCGGCTCATACACGGCGGACGGGTCCTCCTCCGGGGTTTCCACAATATCCGGGTTAATCTGCGGCTTTTGCGGTGTTTGCAACCATTGCACCAGCTCCGGCGCAGTCCAGGCATCCAGCAGTTCATGGCCCTTTTTGTCATAAGCGGTGGCAAAGGTAACATGGCCCTCGCCGGAAGTTAAAAAAGCCACATTGCGCAGCACGCTGGCTTCCAAAAAGGTTTTTTTGTCATCGGCGGCCGCGGCGATAAACACCTTGCCCTTATATACGCGCAAAGCCGGGATAGTCAGCACATCGCGGGAGTTGGTCACCGGGGTCAGCAGCGCCAGCCCGCCTACGCCCGGCCACAGGCTGGCGGCTTTGGCGGCCACATTGGCCCCCAACCCGGCGCCCACAAAGACCACCTCTTCTTCCGCAATGCCTTTTCCCTTCAAAAAGTCCATGGCGGCGTTTACATCACGCACCATTTTGTTGAAATCATTGTCCACGCCTTCTTTGGCAAAGGCCGTGTAAACGCCCTTGTTCACGCTTTGCCCGTGGCCGCGCAAATCCAAGGCCAAATAACCAATGCCCCGTTGCGCCAGCCGGCCGGTAAACGCGGCAAAATCACGGTGGCTCTTGCCCAAATCGTGCAACAGCAAGGCCGTCTTTTGGCCCTGTTCCGGGGCGGCGTACACCGCGGCGATATTCCAGCCGTCTTGCGTGGTAAAGCTGACCGGGTTTCCCTTGATTTGGGCAAAAGCGGCCGCAGCACAACTGAGCAAAGCAAAAAGCAGCAGCGTTTTTTTCATTTCAAAACTTCTTCGGGTTTGAACCAAAGGGCAATTTCGCGCGCGGCGTCCTCCGGCGATCCGGAAGCATGCACCGCATTTTGCATCACGCCCTCTTTAATACAACCGAACTGGCCGCGCAAGGTCCACGGGTCGGCCTTTTCGGGGTTGGTGGCGCCCAAGGCCGCACGTACGCGGGCAATGGCATTCTCCCCCCGCAACACAAAGGCATAGAGGCGATGATCGGGCAAGTGATTGTAGTCGCCCATCATAAATTTGACCACTCCGTCCACAAAAGGAGTGCCCTTTAAATTGGCGTAATGTTCCCGCAGCAGCTCTTCGGTGGCGCACACCACTTTGGCCCCCGCAATTTCCAGGCCCAAGGCCTCCAAGCGGGAGAGGATAACACCCGTCAGCCGTTTTTCAATGGCGTCGGGTTTGATTAAAATGAGTGTTTGTTCCATACGCATATTATACCTAAAAAACAGCCCGCGTACCCGCGCTTTAGTGCAGGCATATGATATAATAAAATAAATAAAGCGAGGTATTCCCTATGGCAGACGAAAAAACAATTAAATTCGGCGTCATCGGCGCCGGCAAAATCGGCACTTTCCACACACGCACCCTGGCCAAAATGAAAGGCGTGACGTTGGTGGGCGTGTGCGACCCCGATTTAATGCGGGCCCAAAAATTAGCTTGGGAATACAATGCCACCCCTTATTCCAAAATGGAAGAGCTGGTCAGCCAAATAGACGCCGTCATCATCGCCGCCCCTACGCCGCTGCACCACGAAATCGGCATGTATTGCTTGGAACACGGGGTACACACCTTGGTGGAAAAACCCATCGCCGTGACCTTGGACCAAGCGCGCGACCTTATCCGCACCGCTAAGCAACACAATTTGGTTTTGCAGGTGGGCCATGTGGAGCGCTTTAACCCCGCCGTAGTGGAAGCCGTCAAATACATTGAAAACCCCAAATTTATCACCATGAACCGCTTGGGGCCCTACGACCCGCGCATGAAGAACATCGGCGTGGTGCTGGACCTGATGATTCACGATATTGACCTGCTGCTAACCTTGGTCAACAGCGAGGTGGAAAGCATAGACGCCACGGGGCTGAGCGTGTTCTCCCAATACGAAGACATCGCCAACGTACGCGTGCGTTTTGCCAACGGGGCCCTGGCCGATTTGACCGCCAGCCGCGCCAGCTTTGAGCGGGCCCGCTTTATGCACCTGTTCCAGCAAGACAGCTACCTGTCGGTGGACTTTATGAATGCCCGCGTAAAGATTTATAAAAAGGAAAAGCCGGTCATTGAATCCATGCAAGACTTGACCGTCATTTATCCCCCCGTGCAAAAGCAGCTGCCTATTACGGCGGAAATTTTACATTTTATGGATTGCATCCGCACCAACAAAACCCCGGCCCCCAGCGGCGAAAAAGGCAGCAAAGCCTTGGAACTGGCTTTAAAGATCACGGACCAAATCAACCGTTTTGATATTCCCAAAACCGGCCACTTGCATACCCCCAAACCGCTGCAGATGATGCACGACGTAGCCAAGGCGGCTCAAATCGTTTGGGATGAAACCTTAGGCCAATTTAAACAGGATAACTAATTATGCCCACCATTACCCCTTTGCAGAGAAACATTTTAATCGTCGCGGGGGATGTCTCCGGCGACTTGCACGCCAGCGGCCTCATGCGCGAGTTAAAAGCCGCCGACCCGGACCTTAAAATTACCGCCATCGGCGGGCCGCTCATGCAAAAACAGGCCGACACCTTTTTGTATGATTTGGCTTCCCAAGGGGCCAGCGGGTTTATTGAACCGCTTAAAAAAATGCCGTTGTGGATTGGCCTGATGAAGCAAATCCGCGCTTATATGGAAACGCAAAATCCGTCCGCGGTCATCGTGGTGGATTTTTACGGCTTTAACCACCAGGTGTTGGGCATGGCCGCCCACCGCCACATTCCGGCGTATTACTATGTCACGCCGCAGGTATGGGCCAGCCGCCAATATCGCGCCAAGCAGTTGGCGCGCTTGACCAAAAAAATGTTCGTCATTTACCCGTTTGAAACCGATTTCCACAAAAAATTCGGCGGCAACGCGGTTTTCTTGGGCAATCCGCTTTTGGACATTATGCCGCAGCCGCGCCCGCACGCCAAAGAAACGGGCGACGTCAAAACCAAGGCGTGGAAACTGGGGCTGTTGCCCGGCAGCCGCCAAGGCGAGATCAGCCGTTTGGCCCCCGTATTTTATCAGGCGTTTAAGCAAGTGCTCAAAGAGTTCCCCAACACGCAGGCCTATTTGTTTATGCTGCCGGACCGGGATGAAAAAGAAATGTTGGCCCTGCTGGGGGAAACGCCGCATGCCAATTTCCACTTAGTCAAAGACAAAAATTACGAGCTGCGCAGCCAAATGGACTATTTGCTGGCATGCTCTGGCACCGCCACCTTGGAAAACGCCCTGCTGGGCGTGCCGATGGTGGTGGCGTATAAAATGTTCTGGCCGACGTACCAAATCGCCAAAATGGTCATCAAGGTCAAATACATCTCCTTGGTCAACCTGCTGGCGGGCAAGCCGGTGGTCAAAGAGCTCATTCAAGGTTTTGCCACGCCGCGCGCTTTGGCCGCTGAAGTGATGGCCATGTTCCAAAATCCGGCCAAACTGCAAGCCCAACGCGACGAACTACTTAAACTGCGGGCCTCGCTGGGCGAAAAAGGCGTAGCCGCTCGCGCCGCAAAAGAAATTTTAAGCGACATTGTGAAGAAATAACTATGGAACTGAGCGAACTGGTAGCGCAATTTAAATCCTATAACCCCAACGCCGACACCGCAATGTTGGAGAAGGCCTACCGCTTTGCCCAAAACGCCCACAAAGACCAAAAACGCGAAACCGGGGAGCCGTACTTTAACCACTGCGTGGCCGTGGCCAAAATCCTGTTGGACTTTAACTTGGATGAAGAAACCATTTGTGCCGGGCTCTTGCACGACACGGTGGAAGACACCGGCGTAACCGCAGAAGACCTCAAACGGGAGTTTAACAAAGACGTAGCCCACATGGTGCAGGGCGTCACAAAAATCAGTGATTTAAAATTTTCTTCCACCGATGAAGAAACTGTGGAAAACTGGCGCAAAATGCTCATTGCCGTGGCCGAGGACGTGCGCGTCATCTTAATCAAACTGGCCGACCGCACCCACAATATGCGCACCATGGACGTCATGCCGCCGGAAAAACAAAAATTTAAATCCTACGAGACCATCACTCTTTACGCGCCCTTGGCCCAACGCCTGGGGATGTTTACCATTAAAACAGAGCTGGAGGATTTGGCCTTTAAATACTTGCACCCGGCCGAATTTAAAGATTTGGTGGAACAGGTAGAGAAGCGCACCGTCGACCGCGAGGCCACCCTCAATGAATTCAAACGCCATTTGGAGCCCGCGTTAAAAGAGGAAAATATAGATTACCGCTTGCTTTCCCGCGCCAAAAACTATTACTCCATTTACCGCAAAATGCAAAAGCAAAACTTGTCTTTTGCCGAAATCCAAGATTCCTTGGGCGTGCGCATTATCACCAAAAATTTGTCCGACTGTTATAAGGCCCTTGGGGTCGTCCATTCCCGCTTTAAACCCTTGGCCGGCACCTTTACCGATTACATTGCCACCCCCAAGTCCAATATGTACCAAAGCATTCACACCACGGTGATTGTGCCCACGGGCGACATTGTAGAAATCCAAATCCGCACCGAGGAAATGCACCGCACCTGCGAATACGGCATCGCGGCGCACTGGCGTTATAAACTGGGCGGAAAAAAAGACAAAAACTTTGACGAAAAAATCAACTGGATCCGCCAATGGATTGAATGGCAGCGGGACTTGACCGCCCCGCGGGAATTTTTAGAGGGCTTTCAAACCGATATCAATTTGCAGCAGGTCTTTGTTTTTACGCCGCAGGCCGACGTAAAACCCCTGCCCGAGGGCTCCACCCCCATTGATTTTGCCTACGCCATTCACACCGACATTGGAGACCATTACATGGGCTCCAAGGTCAACAACCGCATGGTGCGCATGGACTATGTCTTTAAAACGGGCGACGTGTGCGAAGTCATCACCCAAAAAACCGCACAGCCCAAGCGCGACTGGTTGAAATTTGCCAAAACCGCCAATGCCCGCAGCCGCATCAAACGGGCGTTGCGCAGCCGCGGGGAGGACATTTAATGCGTTGCCCGCGCTGCCGCTTTGAGGCAGACGAAGCCGACTGCTATTGCCGCCATTGCGGCAAGGCGCTCCAGCCGCACATGGGCTTTTGGTACGACCACGGCGGCGTGCTGCTGCTGACGCTGATTGTGGGGCCGTTCTCGCTGATTACCCTGTGGCTTTCGCGCAAATTGTCCTTATCCGCCAAGCTGGCTTGGACGGCGGGCATTGGTTTGTTTTCCGCTTATTTGGCGTGGTCGCTCTACCGCTCGGTACTGCTGTTTAAAGAAGCCTTTTCTTACTCTTTTCCTGCCGGATTTTAAAATTTTTCCGTTTTTGTGCGTTCATTTTTTGTAAAATTAAAGAGTACCCTTTTTTATTAATAGATGAGGAGAACTCAATGACTGATGAAGAAGTGAAACACAACCTCACCCGCAAAGGCCACCCGAAAGCCTTGTACATGCTGTTTATGGTGGAAATGTGGGAACGGTTCAACTACTACGGGATGAGAGCGCTGCTCGTGCTGTTTATGATCAGCAGCGTGCTGAACTTCAGCAAGGCTACATCCAGCAAAATCTACGGTATGTTCACCGCTTTGGTGTACTTGACCCCGGTTTTAGGCGGCTACTTGGCCGACAGATACATCGGCAAACGCCATTCCATTACCATCGGCGCCATTTTGATGGCGGCGGGCCAATTTACTTTGGCCTCTTATGAAATCATTAGCCCGGTTGTGGCGTTGGCTACGGGTTTGACGTTGATTATTATTGGTAACGGGTTCTTTAAACCCAACATCTCCACCATCGTGGGCGAACTGTACGAACCCAACGACCCCCGCCGCGACAGTGGTTTTACCATTTTCTACATGGGCATCAACTTGGGCGCGTTCTTTGCGCCGTTTATCTGCGGTTTCTTGGGGGAAGCGTCCTCCGCCGCCGAAGCCTATAAATGGAAATACGGCTTTATGGCCGCCGGCACCGGCATGGTCATTGGCTTGATTTGGTACTTGGTGTCCCAAAACAAATACTTGGGCCACATCGGCTTGAAACCCGTCACCAAAAGCGGCGACATTGACGACGAAACGGAAAAAGCCCGCGCCGCCGAGGCCAACAAGCCCCTCACGCAAGACGAATGGGACAAAATCAAAGCGATCTTTACGTTCGTGTTCTTTGCCATTTTCTTCTTTGCGTTCTTTGAGCAGGCCGGCTCTTCCTTGAACATTTTTGCCGCGGAAAAGACCAACCTGCACCCGGTGCTGCCGTTTATCGGGGAAATCACGCTGAAGGCTTCGTACTTCCAGGCCGTGAACCCCATCTTCGTGCTGCTCTTTGCGCCGTTGTTTGCCAAACTGTGGGTACGCTTGGGTGAAAAAGACCCCTCTATCCCGGCCAAATTCGGTTGGGGCTTGTTCCTGCAGGGCGTCGGCTTTTTGGCCGTCGTCATCGGGGCCAGCTTGTACGCCTCGTCCGGCCCGGTCAGCGCCATTTGGTTGGTATTGACCTATATGTTCTGCACCATGGGTGAAATGTGCTTGTCCCCGGTGGGCTTGTCTATGGTGTCCAAATTGGCGCCTGTCAAATTTATGTCTCTGTTTATGGGCGTATGGTTGACGGCCAGCTTCTTTGGCAACTTGTTGGCAGGCTGGTTGGCCAGCTACTACGAGTCCTGGAGCTTGACCACGCTGTTCTCCGTCCCGGCGGTCATGTCTATGCTGTTTGGCGTGATCATGTGGGTCATGGCCGGCAAGGTCAAACACTGGATGCACGGCGTCAAATAAGTTCTTATGCTTTACCCGCCCCGCGCTTTCAAGGCGCGGGGTTTTTTGTTTCCGCCCCCTCGCAGCGCCTATTGCAAATTGCCCCTTTAAAAACCTGCATTTTTTTGATAGTATCTATATAGGCCGTTCTGACGCAACGGCAACAGTCTTATATTTAAAAACACGAGGATATCTCCATGACCAAAAGAACACCTATCATCGCCGGAAACTGGAAAATGCACAACACCTTGGCCGAATCTGCCGCCTTGGTGGAAGCGCTCAAAAAAGCAGACAACAAAAATAATGCCGAAATTATCGTTGCTCCCTCTTTTACCTCTTTAGCCAAAGTGGCCGAATTGGCCAAAGGCTCCGCCCTGCAAGTCTCCGCCCAAGACATTCACTGGGAAGACAAAGGCGCCTTCACCAGCGCCGTATCCCCGGTGCAAGCCAAAGACGCCGGCGCC
Organism: Eggerthellaceae bacterium; assembly: GCA_963634865.1. Classification (GTDB taxonomy): domain Bacteria; phylum Elusimicrobiota; class Elusimicrobia; order Elusimicrobiales; family Elusimicrobiaceae; genus Avelusimicrobium. The sequence continues at coordinate 19,799 of CAVHDF010000014.1, read as the reverse complement.
ACGCACACCATTTTGGGCCACAGCGAACGCCGCAGCGTGTTCGGTGATACCGATGAAATTTTGAACAAAAAAGTCGCCGCCGCCTTGCGCCACGGTTTGACCATTATCTTCTGCGTGGGCGAAACCTTGGCCCAGCGCGAAGCCAACGAAACCATTGCCGTCATTGACGCCCAGTTGGAAAACGGGCTCAAAGGCTACACCGCCGAACAACTCAAAGGCCTCATCATCGCCTATGAACCGGTGTGGGCCATCGGCACGGGCAAAACGGCCACCCCGGCCCAAGCGCAAGAAGTGCACGCCGCCATCCGCAAATTTTTGGCGGGCAAATACGGCGAAGACTTTGCCCAAGCCACCCGCATTTTGTACGGCGGCAGCGTCAAAGACACCAATGTGGATGAAATCATGGCCCAGCCGGATGTAGACGGCGCGTTGGTGGGCGGACAGGCTTTAATCGCCGAAAAATTCACCCGCATTATTAACTTTAACTAAGGAGCGTTTTTATGGACTTGGCCAAATACATTGATCACACCCTGTTAAAACCCCAGGCGGACAAAGCCGCCATTGAAAACCTGTGTGCAGAGGCGCGCAAATACGGCTTTTTTAGCGTGTGCGTGAACCCGTATTGGGTATCCTTTTGCAAACAGCAGCTGCAAGGCAGCGGGGTGAAGGTGTGCACGGTCATCGGGTTCCCCTTGGGGGCCAATACCACCCAGACCAAAGTATTTGAAGCCAAGGACGCTTTGAGCAACGGCGCCGACGAGTTGGATATGGTGGTCAACCTCGGCGCCGTCAAAACCCAAGATTGGGACACGGTACTCAAAGACATTGAGGCCGTGCGCCATGCCGGGGAACACTTTACCTTAAAAGTGATTATTGAAACCTCCGTCTTAACCGACGAAGAAAAAGTAAAGCTCTGCCAGCTCTGTGCCCAGGCCGGGGCCGATTTCGTCAAAACCTCCACCGGGTTTACCGGCGGTGGGGCCACGGTAGAAGACGTGCGCTTGATGCGCGCCCATGTTCCGGCGCATATGCAGGTCAAAGCCTCGGGCGGCGTACGCACCCGCCAAGATTTTGACGCCATGGTCGCCGCCGGAGCCACGCGCATCGGGGCCAGCGCCGGAGTAAAAATTTTAGAGGGCAAATGATTACCCAGTGGGATATTATTTCCAGCATTAGTCCGCAAAGCAACGCCATTCTCTACGCCTTACTTATTGACGGCACAGAGCATGACGCGCGGTTGATTGCCAAAAAACTGCAGGGCTACGCGCAACCGCCGCAACCGGCGTTGGCGCCGTACGTATACCGTTTTGCCCTGCCGGAAGATTTGGACGAAGACACGCTGGAAAAAATACGCCAAGCCGTGCGCGAGGGCATTGAACAAGCCAAAAAAGTAAACGAGTTTGTGCCCGGCGGCTCCTTAGGCAATCCCCTGTTCCAAGAAGAGGCCGCCCAAGAGGACAAGGCCTTCCCTACTTTTATTACCTTAGACCCGTCGGAAAGTTTTTTCCGCACCCCACAGGCCAACCAGCCCAAGGCACCCCTGCCGCCGGCTCCGCCTGTGGAAGCGTTTGAACATCATCAAATTGATTTATCTGGGCTGGATGAGGAACCCCACCCGGTGGATTTGGGGTTGTCCCCCTTTCCGCAGGGGCAGGAACCCTTGCAAGATTTAGATAAAGAGGGCTACCGTTCCGACCCGCCCACCCCACTGCCGGAAGAACTCCCCGCACCGGAGGAAGAATTGACCTCCGTGGAAGCGGAAGAAGAGAACTGGCCGGATACGCCGCCGGAGTCGGAGCAAGAAAAGACCGCCCCCCCGGTAACGGATATACGGGTCAAAGGGGTCGTCACCCCCAATTTAAGCACCCAGCTGCGCAAGCAAGCCGCAGAGCAGGTGCAACTGCCGCCACAGCCGGAGGAAGAGGCCCTGCCGCTGACGGACCAGGATATGCTCAACAAGGATATGGAAGGCACCTTGTTGGACCCGGCCTTGGACGATATTTTTTCTGCAGAAACCAAATACGATATGTTTGTGGATTTGGATAAGCTGGCCCCAGCCAAAAAGCAGGCCGAAGCTCCCAAGCCCCAAGCTCCAGTGGCCCCCCAGCCGGCCGAAACGCCCAAGCCAGAGGCGGCGAAACAAGCCCCTGCTCCGGCGGAGCAAGCCGAGGGCGGCTTTAATATTTTTGACCAAAAAATCAAGGACCAAACCTGCTTTGTGGATTTAGACGACGTGGAAAGCATTACCGAGCGCATCACCCAAAAAGATTTCGGCTTTGTGCAACACGCCCAAGTAAAAGAAGCGGATGAAAAACAGCCCCCCACCGTGCAGACGGAAGGGCTGCCACTGCCGCCCCAATTTGAACGCTTTAACCCGCAGCCGGAGAAGCCCCAGGAAGTCATGGACCCCTTTGAACAGCTCCTGGCTGCGGCGGACAAACCGCAAACAAAACCCCAGCCCGAGCCGGTTGCCTCTGCCAAGCCGCAACCCGCCCCGGAAAAGGCGGTGGAAGAACCCGCACCGTTGCCGGAGGTATTGCCGGAGCCCGAACCGAGTGCCGAACCGGGCGCAACGCCGGAGCCCATAACCGAGCCCGCCGCGGTGCAAGAAAATAGGCCCCAAGAGGAGCCCGCGCAAGAGATTGTGCCACAGGCTCAACCCATTTTGCAAGAAGTAGAACCAACATCTTTACCTACGCCGCAAGAGGAGCAGTTGCCTTCTGTAGAGGAAGAATTGCCCTCGCCCGCCGTAGCTTTGCCGCAAGCCGTACCGCCAGTGCCTGCCGCCGCTGCGCCGCAGGACCCAGGGGATGTTTCTGCGCCGCAAGCGCCACAAAGGGAGAAGACTATGCCAGAAAACACAGGGGACAAAAAACCATTTTTCCGTCTTAAACGCAAAGTGCACGAGGAGCCCCCAGCTCCCGCTGCACCCCATATGCCGCTGCCGCCTACGGCCCCACATGCGCCGCAGGTTCCGGCCCCGGCCACACCCGCTACGCCGGCTCCGGCGCCGCTGCCGCAGCAGCCCGCCCCGGCCCCCGTGGTGCAAGAGGAAAAACACGGCGCTACCATTTTACGCAGACGTCGCCCGCAGCCCAGCGCCAATTTGGAAAAAACGCGCACCATTGACCATTCCATTGAGTTGCCGTTGTCTGAGCTTAAAAAGCACAACTGGCCGCTGGAAGTGCCTTTGATTCCGACGTACACGCTGGAAAATATGACCATTTCCGTCAACCGCTTTGCCCACGCCACGGCCATTTCCGTGATAGACAACCCGGGCAAACTCTACAACCCCTTGGTGTTGCACGGCGGCAGCGGAACGGGCAAGACGCATTTCCTGCACGCCATTGGCTATGCGTTGAGCAAAAAATACGGCCAAGAAAACATTTTCATTACCAACGGGGTGCGCCTCTCGCGCGGCATTCAACGCTACGTGATGGAAGGCAATATGGACAAATTTGAACAGTTTGTCAGCTCTGCCAAGGCCTTGCTCATTGACGACATTCACTTGATCGCCATCAACGAGCAAAACCGCGCGCACCTGTCCAAACTGCTCAATGACTTTTTGCAGCAGCACAAGCAGATTGTCATCACGTCCAAATATCCGCCAGAGAGCTTGGAAAAATTGGAAGAGTTGCTTAACTTCCGTTTGGATTCGGGCTGGATTTCCGAATTAAAGCCCGCCAGCGGCCCGGCGCGCAAACGCATTATCAGCAAAATGCTGCTGGCCAATAATATTGACATCACCGACGCTGACATTGACCGTTTCTTCGGCCAGCCCAATATGTCTTTGGGTACGGTGTCGCGCTCTATCCGCCGGGTGCGTGTCTTGGAAAAGATGATTTTCCCCAACGAACCGACTAATAAACGCTCGGCTCCGGCCATTTTTGACCAGTTGCTGGCCACGGCCGGTGAGGACCAGAAGAGTTTAATCGCCAGCAAGATCCCCGATGACGTTACCTCTGCCCCGGTGGAAGGCAACGGCGAATGGGGCCGCATCGGCTTTTTCTATCCGCAAAACCATTCCAATATGATGAACTGGCTGGTGTTTGCCCTGCAGCAACGCGCCAAAGAGCTGGGCATCCCCGGCGGGCCGGAACTGGCGGTGCGCTCTTCGTACGCCACGGAAAACGTGATTTCCTCTGCGTTTAAAATTGCCAACCTGTGCGACAATAAGAAACTTAAGGGCGCCGTCATCTTAGGGCCGGAAATGGAATCTTGCGACCCCTCGGTCAGAGAAAACTTTTACGACATTCTGACCCACATGCTGGAGATTATGCTCATCCGCTGCGGCGTCATCAATTACGAAGACGTCAATAAGCCCAGCACCTATGTCAAAATATTATCGGAGTTACTCAGATGAAGAAAACCGTCTTTTTGCTTGCCGCTTTGCTGTGCCTGGGGGCTTGTGCTCCCACGATGAAAACCGCCGTTAAAAACGGAGCCATTGCCCCGCAATTTAACGACACCTTGACCGACGACCAATACCTGTGGGTGCGCGGTTTCGGTGCGGCCAACCCCAACCACAAGAGCGATTCCCAGCGGCGCATTCTCTCGCGCGAGGCGGCCATCGCCCATGCATACCAGCGCGCGACGGAAGTGATTTACGGCGCCAATTTAGAAAGCAATGTGCAAATCGTGGACGCCGTCAGCGAAGGCTCCACTATCCAATCCTCCGCCAGCGGCGTACTAAACCACATGGAGCTGGTATCTACGGAATATTTAGAAGACGGCGGATGCACCGTCATCATGCGCATTGGGCGTGACCAATTGGGCGCGGCCGGAGCGGCTTTGCAGGAGAAGAAATAATGAAAAAACTTTTGCTGATTGCCCTGGTGGGCGTTTTTGCCTTGGGGGCGTGCCGTTCGTTGCATATCGGCCCGAAAGGCGAGGGGGAATACGTAGTGGCGGAATCTTTGGTGCCCTACGATGAGAACAACCTCTCCGCCATGAAAAAAGAGGGCGAATTGGCCGCACAACGCGCCGCCGTGGAAAAAGTGGCGGGGATTTTTATTTCTTCCACTTCCACTGTGGAACAAGCCCAACTGGTAGAAGACAAAATCACCTCTAAATCCGCCGGATTTATCCGACGCGGCTATGTACAAAAGGCCTACCGCAAGGGCGACCAATGGTATACCCGCGTGCGGGTTATGGTGCTCGTCAAAGACATTGGCGACATCATCAAACAGTCCGACGCGGACGCCTTTGCCAAAAAAACCACGCTGCTGGTGGCCTCGCGCGAATTGATTGGGGGCGAAGTGTCCTTGAAACAAGACTGCAAACAAGCCATTTACCGCGCTTTAAAGAGCCAGCCGTACTCGCTGGTCAACGGTGATAACCTCAGCCAGAACAATTTAGATAATTCCACCCCGCTGGTGGACAAAGCCCGCCAAGACGGCGCGCGCTTTTTAATCACCGCCGATGTGGAGGCCAACCCGCTGCAGGCCCTGCCGGGGATTTCCTCTCCGTTTAAGACCTACCGCGCCCGGGCCAACCTCAAGGTAACCTCTACCAAAAATTACCAAGTGGTGGGCGAAGCGGCCGACCAGGTCAGCGGCTTGGACCCGCTGGAAAACATTGCCGCGCAAAAGTCCATTTCCGCCGCGTGCGAGTCCGCCGCCAAGCAGTTGGTGGAGTCTATCAACTCCGCCATTCATTCCGCCAATACGTTTAATTTGGTGGTACAAAACGTCAACAGCATTGAGCGGCTCAAACAAATCCAAGACATTTTTAAAGAAATGCGCGAAATTGAAGATTACAATCTGACCAAATACACCAATTCCGCCGCGTACTTTGAAATTTCGGCGCGTATTTCCACGCCCGAAGAGCTGACGGCCAAAATCATCCGCAGCTACAATGTCAATTTTACGGTCATGGGCATTTCGCCGCAGCAAATCGTGCTCAACTTTATTTAATATGTTAGCCAATGTACGCAGCTGTGCCCTCAAGGGCATAGACGGCTTTGAAGTAGTAACCGAGGTGGACATCTCAGCCGGGATGCCCACCTTCTCTGTCGTAGGTTTGCCCGATGCAGAGGTCAAAGAAAGCAAAGACCGCGTTACCGCGGCCATCCGCAACAGCGGGTTTGACTTCCCCCTCAAGCGCATCACGGTCAACCTAAGCCCGGCCGAGCTGCGCAAAAGCGGCACCCAGTTTGACCTGCCCATTGCCGCGGGCATTTTGGCGGCCAGTGGAGCACTCTCCGACGCAGCGGCAGATAAACTCAAGCACCTTTTGCTTTTAGGGGAATTGGCTTTAGACGGCACCTTGCGCCCCTGCGCCGGGGTATTGCCGATGTTAATCTCTGTTAAAAACGAACAAACCACCGCCGTCATCCCGCCGGAAAATATGCTGGAAGGCCGCGCCTGCGGCGCGCGCTTTATCACCCCACGCACTTTGCGCGACCTGGTCAACTGGCTGGAAAATAAATTACCCGATGAGGCCGTGCAAATCCCCTTCCTGCCGCAAGAGCCGGAAGAAACCCCCAACTTGCTGGACTTTGCCGACGTCAAAGGCCAAGCCGTAGCCAAGCGCGCCTTGGAAATTGCCGCCGCGGGCGGACACAATGTATTGATGATTGGGTTGCCCGGCACCGGCAAAAGCATGCTGGCCAAGCGCTTCCCGGGGATTTTGCCCCCATTGTCTGAGGAAGAAGCCTTAGAAATTACCAAAATTTATTCCGTTTGCAACCTCATCGGCAAAACCGCCAAACGCTTGACGCAACGCCCATTCCGCGACCCGCACCACACCATTTCTGACGTGGCGCTCATCGGCGGAGGCAGCACACCCAAGCCTGGGGAAGTGTCCCTGGCCCACAACGGCGTATTGTTTTTGGACGAATTTGCCGAGTTTTCCCGCACAACCTTAGAGGTACTGCGCCAGCCACTGGAAAACGGCCAAGTCACCATTTCCCGCGCTAAGGAAACGGTCACCTATCCGGCCCGTTTTACGCTGATTGCCGCCATGAATCCATGCCCCTGCGGCAACTTGGGCAATCCGCACAAAGCCTGCACTTGCTCCCCGGTGCAAATCAGCCGCTACAAATCCAAAATTTCCGGCCCGTTGCTGGACCGCATTGATTTGACCGTCAATTTAAACCCCGTCGCCTACAGCGACTGGAACAAACCCGCCGAGGGAGACAGCTCCGCCCAAATCCGCGCACGGGTCATCGCCGCGCGCCAAAGACAGCAGGCCCGCTTTCAAGGCACGCCCACCACGGCCAATGCCTTTATGACGCAAAAACAAATCAAGCAGTTTTGCCAGCTGCCCGCCGGAGCTGACGCTATTTTAGAGGCCGCCATGCGCAAGTTTGGCCTCAGCGCGCGCAGCTTAGACAAAGTGCTCAAAACCGCGCGCACCATCGCCGATTTGGAAGGAAAAGAAAACATAGAAAACGCCCACCTCATTGAGGTGCTGCAATACCGCCCGCTGGACCGCAAGGGGGTGCCTGATTTATGAGCATTTCCACGCAAGAGCGCTTGGCGCGCATTCGGGTCAATGCTTTTTTGTATTTCCGCTCTGACTGGCTGACCCGCTTAATAGAAATCTTCGGCTCAGCTGAGGAAATTTTAAAACAAAACGCCGACACCTTAGCCAAAGAAGCGCAAATGAACCCCTCTACGGCGGCCCATTTTCTGCGTGACGCTTTTTCCATTGACCCGGAAGAAGAACTGGAAAAAACCGAAAAATACGGCGGGCGCATTTTAGTGCCTGAAGATGAAGAATACCCGCAAAGCTTGCGCGACATCAAAGAAGCGCCCGTCGCCTTGTATGTCCTGGGGAAATTGCCCCAAAACAAACTGTGCATCGGCATGGTGGGGACGCGCAAAATCACCGCGTACGGGCGGCGCGCGGCCAATACCTTGGCCACCGGGCTGGCCGAAAGCGGCGCCGTGATCATCAGCGGTTTGGCCCGCGGCATTGACAGTGAATGCCACGCCGCAGCCGTGCGGCTGCACAAACCCACGGTGGCCGTTATCGGCACGGGCATTGGCCGTTGCTATCCGCCGGAAAACCGTGAACTGGCTAAAGCCTTGCTGCAGCACGGCGGGGCTATCGTGTCTGAGTTGCCTTTTAATAAGCCGCCCAATGCGTTTCACTTCCCGCGGCGCAACCGCATTATTGCGGCCTTGTCTGAATTAATCGTAGTGGTAGAGGGCGAGGCCAAATCCGGCGCGCTCATTACCGCCAAGCTGGCTTTGGAAATGGGCAAAGACGTTTTGGCCGTGCCCGGCCCTATAGACAGCCCGCAGAGCTCCGGGCCCAATCACTTAATCCAAGACGGAGCAGGTGTTGTCACCTGCGTAAAAGATATAATAGACTATATACCAGCCCCGGATTTGTTTGGGCTGCAAGTGCCGGACGCCCCGGCCGCAGCCGAAAAGGCCCGCGACGGCTTGAGTGAAGTGCAGCAGCGCGTATTAAATTGCGTAGGCAGCGGCGAAGTATCCACCGACCAAGTGGTGGAAGCTTTGGGCTTGTCCGTACCGGAGGCGGCCGCGGCGCTGTTTGAATTGGAAGTAAAAGGCATACTGGCCTGCAACAACGGTCTGTACGCCAAGAGCAAATTTTAATTTATTTAAGGAACCTTTATATGGCAACCAACAATATCAAAGGCAAAAAATTGGTCATTGTGGAGTCTCCGACCAAGCAAAAAACCATCAGCAAGATTTTAGGCAGCGATTATTTGGTGCGCAGCTCTTTTGGCCACGTGCGTGACCTGCCCTCGCACGACATGGGGGTAGACATTGCCCATAACTTCAAACCCACCTATCTGCCGGTGGAACGGGCCAAAAAATTAATCAAAGAATTAGAAGCCGCCGCCAAAAACGCTTCCGAAATTTATTTGGCTACCGACCCTGACCGCGAAGGGGAAGCCATTGCCTGGCACTTGGTGGAATTGTTAAAAATCCCCGCCGACCGCTACCAGCGCATTTATTTTCACGAAATTACTCCCGCCGCCATTAAAGAGTCCTTTGCCCACGCGCGTAAAATTGACGAAAACTTGGTCAATGCCCAGCAGGCGCGGCGCATTTTGGACCGCATTGTGGGGTACAAAATTTCCCCGCTGCTGTGGAAGAAGATTACCTCCGGGCTTTCGGCCGGGCGGGTGCAATCCGTGGCCGTGCGGCTGCTGACCGAGCGCGCCAAAGAAATTAAGGACTTCCAAGAACAGCCTTATTGGACCTTGAAAGCGCAATTTGAAAAACCGGGCGCCCAGCCGGATTTTTGGGCCCGCTTACTCAAATGGAACGGGAAAAATGTGGAACAAACCACCACCTACCACCTGTTCGCGGAAGATTATAAAGTAAAAAATACCGTTTTTGACAAACCGGAAACGTTGGCCCCGGTCAGCGCTTTGCTGCGCCAAGGGCCGGTGCAAGTGGCTAAAATTGAGAAAAAGGAAGTCAAACAAAAGCCCAAACCGCCTTTTATTACCAGCTCTATGCAGCAGGACGCCTACAACAAACTGGGCTTTCCCTCTCAAAAGACCATGATGACCGCCCAACACCTCTACGAAGGTATTGAAATTGCCGGGCAGACGGTGGGTTTGATTACTTACATGAGAACGGACTCGTTCAACGTGTCTAAACTCTTGCAAAACCAAACGCACCAGTTCATCGCCGACAAATACGGCCCGGCGTTTGTGCCCGCCAAGCCCAATGTGTACAAAAGCAAGGTCAAAGGGGCCCAAGAAGCGCACGAGTCTATTCACCCGACCGATGTGCGCCGCACGCCGCAAAGCATTAAACAATTTTTATCGGCCGACCAATACAAACTGTATGAATTGATTTGGTTGCGCTTTGTGGCCAGCCAAATGGCCGAAGCGGTGTTTAACACCGTCACGGTGGACATCCACGCCGGGGGCAATGACCAGTGCGTCTTGCGCGCGGGCGGCCGCACCGTCAAATTCCCGGGATATTTGTCTGTCTATAAGGACGAGGACGACAATGACAACGAAGAGTCTGCCTTGCTACCGGATTTGGCGGAAGGGGACGCGTTGACGCTTAAGGAAATTTCCACCAAAGACCACAAGACCACGCCGCCGCCGTATTACAACGAAGCCAGCTTAATCAAAACACTGGAAAAACACGGCATCGGGCGTCCGTCCACCTACGCGCCGACTATTAAAACAATTTTGGACCGCAAGTACATTGCCCGCCAGCCCAAAAGCAACAAGCTGGTCGCCACCGAGCTGGGCATCACCGTCACCGACAGTTTAAAGGATTATTTCAAAGAAATTATGGACCTGTCCTACACGGCCGGAGTGGAAGAAAAATTGGACGAGGTGGCCGAGGGCGGCCAAAAATGGGTGGACTTGCTCAACGAGTTTTATATCCCGTTCCAAAAAGAATTGGACGCGGCCGACCAAGGCATGCAACGCCCCGCAGCCAAGGAAACGGATGAAAAATGCCCCCTCTGCGGCAAACCGATGTTGCTGAAAACCAGCCGTTTTGGGCAGTATTTGGTCTGCTCCGACGCGCCCAACTGCAAAGGTAAAATCAATTTAAACAAAGAAGGCGAAAAAATTATGCCGCAAACCACCAATGAGGTCTGCGACAAATGCGGTGCGCCAATGGTCATCCGCACCGGACGGCGGGGCAAGTTTATGGCGTGCTCGGCCTATCCCAAGTGCAAAAACACCTATTCCATAGACGAACAAGGCAACAAGGTGGCCTCCACGGGCCCCATTGTCACAGACCACAAGTGCGACAAATGCGGCAAACCCATGGTGTTGCGCAGCTCCAAGCGGGGCTATTTCTTGGGGTGCTCGGGCTATCCCAAATGCCGCAACATCGTCAATATTTCTGAGGAAGAAATCGCCAAAATCAAGGCGGCGCACGAACAAAAGGCCTAAACGGAGGCCGTTGTGAAAGATTGGACGCAGGCTTTTTTGTTGCATTTGCAGAACCAGAACTTCTCCGCCCACACCGTGGCGGGCTACGGGGAAGATTTGCAGGAATTTGTCACGTTTTGCGCCGGGCACGGTTGGACGAAAACGCAGGACTTTACGCTCAGCGCGGTGCGGGCCTTTTTGGCGGCGCTGACGCAGCATCATCCGGCGCGCAATACGCTTTTGCGCAAAATAGCGGCTTTGCGCAGTTTCGCCCATTTTTTGCTGGACCAAGGGCAGCTGACGCAAAACCCGTTTAAACTGTTGCCCGCCCCCAAACGCGAGCGGCTGTTGCCGAAGTTTTTAACCTTGCAAGAGGTGGACAAACTCTTAGACACCGCCGGGGAACAGGGCCGTTTTGCCGTGCGCAACAAGGCACTGTTTGAGCTGATTTATTCCAGCGGGCTGCGCCGCAGCGAAGTCACGGGGCTGAAGATCGTTGACGTGGATTTTTTCAACGGCGTGGTCAAAGTACGGGGCAAAGGCAACAAAGAACGGTTCGTCCCGGTAACGGCTGAAGCGCTTCAGGCTATCCGGGAGTATTTGGCTCTCCGCCCAAACCCGCAGCCGCAGGATGCCTTGTTTTTGAACAAAAACGGCACGCCGCTGACGGGGGACGGACTGGCGTATGTATTTAAAAATTTAGCCATTTCCTCCGGGGTGGCGCGCAAGGTCAGCCCGCACAGCCTGCGCCATTCCTTCGCCACCCACTTGCTGAACAGCGGGTGTGATTTGCGCAGTTTACAGGAAATGTTGGGGCATAAGACATTATCGGCCACGCAGGTGTATACGCATGTGTCGCTGGATAAAATCAAAGAAGTATATGAGCATGCCCACCCCAAAAATAAGGAGTCCCAAGCATGATTGGCATTGGTGTAGATATTGGCGGAACTTTTGTTAAATTTTATGTCATCAACGAGCGCGGCGAGCTGCTGCGCAAGGAAAAAACAGAAACCGATTACGCCCACGGCTCTGACGGCTTTTTGCGCCAAATTGCCGCTTTTATCAACCAAGTCCAAGCCCAATACCCGGACCAAGCCGTGGCCGTAGGCGTCGGCGCACCCGGGGACGTGGATAACCAGCGGGGCATCCTGCGCTTTAACCCCAATTTAAAATTTACCGATGTGGACGACTGGCCGCTGGCCGACCGTCTGCAGGAGCTAACGAAAATTCGCCCGTATGTGGCCAACGACGCCACCATGGCCGCCTGGGGCGTATACGAACGCGCCCTCAACCATCAGGGCACCAATGTATTGGTGGTTACCTTGGGCACCGGGGTCGGCGGCGGGCTGATTATCAACCAAGAGTTATACCAAGGCTCTAACGGTACCGCCGGGGAAATCGGGCACACCAAAATTGCCTGCACCAAAACCGGCCCGCTGTGCGGCTGTGGGGCCCGGGGTTGCCTAGAGGCTTTCGTGGGCACCATCGGCATTCGCCGCCGCGTATTGGAAGCGGTGCAAGCCCACCCGCAATCTATTTTGGCGCAACTGGTTCAAACAGAAAAGAATTTCAAAATAGAGCTGGTCTCCCGCGCGGCCCAAAAAGGCTGCCCCGTCGCCTTGCAAATTTGGCGGGATACCGGCTTTTATCTGGGCGTAGGCATTGCCAACTGGGTGCTGGTATTGGATGTAGACACCGTGGTTTTGACCGGGGGCGTGTCGGGGGCGGCGCCGTATTTCCTGCCCGCGACGCAAGAAGTGCTGCGCCACCAACAAATCCCCACCCCCTTTAAAAATTTGAAACTGACGGTATCGCAAGACCCGAATATCGGCGGCGTGGGAGCCGCCTTATACGCGCTGCATCAAGCGGCAAAATAAACATGAAACGTTTTGTATTTCTCTTCTCTTTGGCTTTGCTTTGTTCCTCTCCCTCCTGGGCGGCGGACCGTGTTTTGCCCTCCCCGAATGAGAAAGAAGGCTTTGTCTATTTTTCCGCCGATGAGGCCTCGGCCGACCCGGCCGCCAAAAAAATTAATTTAAAAGGCCATGTGACTCTGGTGCAACAAACCGCAGACGGCCAAACCCGCACCGCCACCGGGGAAGACATCACCTTTGACCAAACCAACACGACCGTCACTTCACGGGGGCACATGCGCGTGGAAGGCATGGGCGGCGTGCTGGAAGGAGACAATGTCTCCGTCAATTACACCACCCAAGAGTTCCAGGCGCAAAACATTCAGACTGAGTATCCCCCCTTGCGCATTTTATCGGCCCAAGAAATCTCTGCCAAAGACGGTACGCAACGTCTGAAAAAGGCCGTGCTGACCTGTTGCGACCAAACCCCGCCGCATTATACCATTACGCTGGGCAATGTCAAAATGTCGCCGCAAAAACGGGTCTTTGGCACCAATGCCGTATTTAAGCTGGACGGCTTCCCCATTTTGTGGTTGCCGGTATATTGGCGGTCTTTAGACAGCCAAAAACCGTGGACCACCTATGTGGACTTCACCCAAAGCAACAAAGTGGGTTTTGGGCTGCTGACCTCTTCGGTATTTAACGAGGTGCTGGGGTTCCGCCCCAAAATCAATTTGGATTATTACACCAAATCCGGCGTGGGTATGGGGCTGGAAATGATGGCGGTGGAGACCGATACCCTGCGCGGTACAGCCGAGGGGTATTATATTAACGACCACGCCAGCTCCGATGAGCAGTACACCACGGACGGACATCCCTTTCAACTGCAGGACACCAAACGCTGGGGCATCCGCGGCGGCTATTGGTGGGAAATGTATGACAGCTCCGACCACTTTCAAAACCAAAAGGGCGCCCTGTACCAATTTCAAACGCAATTCCGTATGGTGTCTGACCCGTACTTTAACGACTCCTTTTTCCGCGGGAACCCCTATATTTTTACCCCGGACCAAGAAACCAACTTCTCCCTTTCGCGCCAAAGCCGCCGCTCTACGCTGCGTCTGAGCTATATTCAGCAAGACATCTTTGACTGGCAAAAGGGCGAATTTATCGCCAAGCGGCGGGATATGCCCCAACTGGAATATACGTTAATGCCGTTCCGCGACCCGCTTTTGGGGCTGACGCACCGCATGGAAGTCAATTTTAACAATACCTCGCTGATGGAAGAGAGCTGGCAGCGCCAAGGCAATGCCCGCTGGACCACCGAAAAATCTATCCGTTTAACGCGCGGACTGACCTTTTTGCCCAGTGTGTTTTACGACCAGCACGTTACTTTAGAGGACAAGGACTACGATAATAAGACCGCTTGGGTGGGCCGCGTAGGTACAGATCTAAACCTGCAAACCGACACGCCTTTGGGCACATTGGATTTTGGGTATCAATACACCAAGCGGCTTTCCACCGGCACACTGCGCAGCGACTCGCTCTCTTTAGACCACGGCGAGGAGCGCAATCGTTTGTACATAGAAGACTATTTCCGCCCCTCTTTTAACACCTATGTGCGCGTGGGCAGCGGCTTTAGTCTGCTCAATTACAGCGAGCCGGACGGCGCTTGGAAACACCTCAAGCACCGCGTTGAGCCTATTTTGGTGGAAGCGGGCTATAACTCGCCGGGGGGCACGGTCAATTTGTTCGCCCAAAATTTATATGACTTGGTGGAGAAAAACCAGGCGTTCATTGCCCAGTCCAACTTTATCATCAAAGGCCAACAGCTGGGCTTGGGGCTGACCAACTATACCACTTACCAAGACCCGTACTCTTTGTATCAGACGTATTCGGACCGGTACCTGTTGACCACATCGTTCGGACTGCGCTTGCCCGAGGCCAGCTGGACGCTGGACCTGGGGGCGGACTTTCAGCTGCAAAACAGCAGTCTGCACTCCTATAACAAACTGGTGCGTTTTACCAAAACATTCCACGACGCCATCGTGGAGCTGACTGTGCGGGACCGCAACCAAAACCTGTCTTTTGCGTTCCGTATCAATATTTTATGCGGCCAGCAGGCCCCCAAAACCCCGCAGCAAAGCGCGCAAGACAGTTACTGGTACCCTTGGCGCGCCCAGAACGATTTGCGTGATTTATAGGCCAATTTAGCAAATATAAAAAAGAGGAAACCATGACCCCGAACTTAATGTTCAAGAAACAAGGTTGGATAGAAGTCATCTGCGGGTGCATGTTCTCCGGCAAGACCGAGGAACTCATCCGCCGCGTACGCACGGCGTTGATTGCCAAACAAAAAGTGCAGTTGTTTAACTCCAAGTTAGACACGCGCTACGGCATTGGCAGCATTATCAGCCACAACCAAAACAAAGTGGACGCCGCCTGCGTTAAAAACTCGGCAGAGATTTTGCCCCTGGTGGAAAAGGACACGCAAGTGATTGCCATTGACGAGGTAAACTTTTTTGACAAGGGCATTGTGCAGGTCTGCGAAAAACTGGCCAATATGGGCAAACGCGTCATCGTGGCCGGGCTGGACACGGACTACCGCGCCGAACCCTTTGAAGTCACCGCCGCGTTGCTGGCCAAGGCCGAATACGTGACCAAAAACTTGGCCGTCTGCACCAAATGCGGCAATCCCGCCAGCTTTACCCAACGTATGACCAAAGACACCAAACGCATTGTGGTGGGCACCACGGACGCTTACCAGGCCCGCTGCCGCCGCTGCTTTAGAAAACCCAAGGAGAAAACAGTCAAATGACCCCCGAAAATCAAAATGTAATCGTCCCGCAAACCGCCGACGCTCCCGCGCCCTATGCCGGGTTTTGGCGCCGTTTTTGGGCCTTTTTGTTAGACGGCATTTTCGCCTCTATTCCCCCGGCCATAATTTGTCTGCCGCTGGGGATATGGCAAGGCATTAAAATTGCCCAAACCGCCCCGGACCAAGAAGCGCCGGTAAGCGCTATTCTTTGGATCTTGGGCCTGTATTTGCTGTGGGGCGTGTTGAACTTTCTCTGCTTTTGGTTGTATTCGGCCCTGTTGGAAAGCGGCAAACACCAAGCCACCTTCGGCAAACGTATTTTGGGCATCAAAGTAGTAGGCGTAAACGGCCAACGTATCGGCTTTGGCCGGGCCACCGGGCGGTATTTTGCCAAAATCATTTCGTATATGATTTTTTACATCGGCTATGTGATACAGCCCTTTACGCACCGCAAACGCGCCCTGCATGATATCATCGCCGGCACCTATGTGGTCAAGGCTTCGTATCAGCCGGGGGAACCGCTGCCTGACACGCCTTCGCGCGTAGGCTGGATCATTACGCTGGTGGCATTAATGGGGGCTGCCTTTTTCAGCTTGCTGGTGGCGGCTGTTTATCTGCAAACTTTGCAAGACGCCACCTTGGCCCGCAAAGCGCAGGCTATACTGCGCGCGCAAAAAGACCAGGGGAAAACCCCGGCCGATTTTGCCAGAGATACCGACATTGCCCTGGAAGAAGATGAAAGAGGCTACTATGCCGCTTTTTCTGACAGCTACACCTCTTACGGCTTGTTCCTGCCTAAAAACAGCGACGAGATTTGCTGCTTTTCCTTGGAAGAAGGCGCTTGCGGCCGTCTCAGGCTGCCCGATTGCGAAGAGGACGAAGAGAACGAAAGCGAAGAATAAATCTTCCTCTCATCTACAAAAAACCCGCTCTAAAAGAGCGGGTTTTTTATGGGCCTTAAATACTAGAAAGACCAGTGCGGCGTAAAGGTATTCCCCGGCAAATTGGCCACCAAATGCGGGGCGCTGCCGTCGGCGTCCATCACATACAGTTGCCGCCGGCCGCCGTTGCGCGTGCTGGTAAAGGCAATAAACCGCCCGTCGGGCGACCAGGTGGGGTCTTCGTTAGAGCCCGCGTCCGTGGTTAAGCGGCGCAGCTGCGTCCCGGTCAAATCCACTAAGAAAATATCAAACGGGTGGTAGGGAGATTCTCTTCCTGCAAATACAATCCACTCCCCAGTGGGGGACCACTGCGGGCTGTCGGACCAGTTAAATGTTTTGGTCAGCGGACGGGTCTGCCCGGTGGCCAGCTCCATGACGTAAATCTGCGGATTGCCCGCGCGGTTGGACACAAAGGTAATGAACTTACCGTCCGGCGAATAAGACGGTGAACCGTCTACGGACTGGCGGTTGGTAATTTGTTTCTTTTCGCCCGATTCCAAGTTATAAATATAAATGCTGGGGTTGGGCCCGCGGCTACTGGTAAATACCAAGGCCTTGCCGTCGGGCGATACGCCGCCGATGAGCGAGAGCCCCCCGCGGATAATCACCGGGGCGATTTTGCCCGCCTTGAGGTCAATGGCAAAAATATCCGGGTTTTTATAGCGGTAGGTGGTATAGTAAATGCGTCCGTCCTTGCTCCAGCGCGGCAGCAAGGCAATGCTGCGGTCATTGGTAAGTTTTTTGAGATTTTGCCCGTCGTAATCCACCACATAGATTTCCTTGTGTTTGGTGGAGTTGTTGGCAAAGGCAATTTTAGTGTCGGCAATACCGCGCCGACCGGTCAGGGTCAAAATGATTTGGTCGGCGGCAATATGCGCCAAGCGGCGCAAGCTGGCCTGATTGCCTTTAAAAGCCTTGGCAAACACCGGGGCGCGGGTGGACACATCGTAAACATAAATTTTAATGGTATAGTACGGGGACGCATACGAAATTTCCCCGCCGATGACGTACTGCGCCTTTTGCTTGCCCCACCCCTTGAGCATATCTTTTACGTCTTTGGCGTTAAACGCGGGGCCGTCCTCAGACACGTCAAAATACCGTCCGTAGAGGATGTCTGCGCGCAAGGTGTCATGCACTTGGTCGGCGGCGTCTTGTGCGTCTTTGGGTGCAACAAAAGCGGGCATCCCGATGACTGGCAGGCGTTTGCCCCCGGCCGAGGTAATGCCGATATACACATCGGTTTGGGCGGCGGACAAGGCCCCCGCACCGCACAACCCCACCAGGGCCGTGAGCAGAAGTTTAGAAAATATTTTCATAGGCGATTATTTTAAATGGGCCAATTCTTCTTTGGCCAGCCGGGCCTCCGGGCTGCGGCTGAAATCTTGCACGACGGAGTTTAAATACCGTTTGGCTTCTTCGGTCTTGCCCAGGGGGATGATGCTGCGCGCGTATTTCAAGCGCGCGGTAGGGATAATTTTGCTCTCGGGGAATTTCTGCAAGACCGTTGCATACGCAATGGCGGCCGGTTTGGCCTGGTCTTGGGCGAAGTACGCATCCCCCAGGTAAATATAGGCCTGTTGAATGTTTTCCCCTTCGGGGTACTTATCAATATATAATTTAAATCCGGTAACAGCCAAGTCGTAGGCTTGTTTATTTAAATGGTTTTTCGCCTCGTTAAAAATGTCCGAGGGCAACATGACTTGGTGGGTGTTTTCGGCCTCGGCGGCGGAGGCATTGGCCCCTTTGACCGCGGCATTGATATCGTCTAATTTGGCCGAAAGGCTAAAGATTTGCCCGTCTAATTGAGAGAGGTTCTCGTTGGAAACGGCCAAATTTTGGTTGAGCTCTTCCATTTTACTAGCCAGCTCAGCCTGGTTGGTTTGCATCAGGGCAATGGTGTCGTTGAGTTCTTTAAGCTGCAACTTGAGCGTGCCCATATCGCGCTCGCTGGCGATGCAGCCGGACAGCAAAAGGCCCAAACCGCCTAAACAAATAATTTTAAAATGTATGTTCATAACGGTTCGGGCCCCTTACGCAAAGCGATTAGTTCACCGACAAGATGGTGTCAGCGCGGCGGTTCTTGGCCCAGCAGGATTGCGTAGCTTCATAGCAAACCGGCTTTTCTTTGCCGTAAGAAACGGTGCTGATGTTGGCGGCCGGGATACCCAAGCGCACATAGTAAGCTTTGACTTCGTTGGCTCTCTTTTCGCCCAACGCAATGTTGTAAGCGATGGTGCCTCTGTCGTCGCAGTTACCTTCCACAACCACTTTGTAGTTGGCGCCGGCGGCCTGAGCTTTGATAGCTTTGGCGTTGGCTTCTACGATTTTGCGGGCTTCAGCGGACAAAGCGGATTTGTCCAACGCAAAATGTACCACACCCAAAGCAACTTGGGCCGGTACAGCTTCGGTGGTCGTGCTTTCTTCCAACACCATTTCGGTGGTGGTGCCGTTAGCCAAGTTTACATCGGCATTGGCGTCGTCCTTGACGTTCTTTTTGCAGGCGGTCAAGCCAGCAGCCAAGGCGAGCACGAGCGTTACTTTCAACAAGTTTTTCATTGTTTATGTCTCCGTGTTACGAATATTTGTTTCTACACATAAATGATAGCAGACTTTTAAGCTGCGGGTCAACGGTTTCTCTCGGTAACGGGTCTGCTTCCCCCCACTCATGTGTTACCTTTTCTATATAAAATCGGCCAGGGGCAAGCCAAGCCCATTTTTGGGTTAGACCCAAAAGGATTAGGGCAAGCTGCTGGTGTAGCAACCGTTTCCGTTGTCCGTCCGGTCCGCCGGGTAACCCATGGCCAAACACAAGGCTGATGCCCGGTTATCGGCCCCGGGGCAGCTGGCGCAGGTGGAACCGCTGTTGTCGGGTGAGTAATAAAAGTAAATGTAGGAACCGTCAGAGAAGCGCATACTTCCCGCCACGGTATGGGCAGAGGAAGAATCTAATAAAATCTGATAGTTGCCACAGCGGGAAGATTGCCCATACCAATCATCATCCAACGGGGCCCCACAAGAGGAAGGCAAGGAAATATCCAAGTCTTCAAATTTACGCGGATACGAACCATTGGCCATAAAATAGCTGGCCTTAGCCGACGCAATGGCCCGCAGCAAGGGCTGCATGGTAGCCACGCGGCTGCGCTCCACCGCTTTTTGATATTGCGGCAGTGCGACGGCGGCGAGGATTCCGATAATGAGGACAACGACCAACAACTCAATGAGCGTAAAGCCGCCTACATATCTTCTCCTTGCGTCATTCCCGAAGGAGCGGCGGCCCGCAGGGTTCGGGAATCTCGTCGTGTTTTTAAGAGGCTGAGATCCCCGAGCGTTGCACGCCGCAACCCCGGGGATGA
>CAVHDF010000013.1:0-29133 GCA_963634865.1 Eggerthellaceae bacterium | reverse complement strand
TTTATCAAAAAAGGAACCCCACTATGAAAAACTTCTCTACGGGCCGTTTAAGCGGTTTATTTAATGTCGTCATCCTCGAGTGTCTCTATCGGGGATCTCAGCCTCTTAGAAACACGACGAGATTCCCGAACCCTGCGGGCCGCCGCTCCTTCGGGAATGACGTAAGGAGAGGACATATAGGCGGTTTTACGCTCATTGAACTTCTCGTCGTTGTACTTATCATCGGCATACTCTCTGCCATTGCCCTGCCGCAGTATCAAAGAGCGGTGGCGCGTAGCCGTATCGCTACCCTGTTGCCCATCACACGCGCCATCAATGACGCGCAACACCGTTATAAACTGGCCAATGGGGAATACGCAACAGATTTGACCAATTTAGATATATCCTTGCCTGGTGGAAGCTCTTCTATTACATCTCGTGCGTGGACCCACGGCAATTATGAGTGTTGGATTCAGTACGATAGCGGCGGTTCAGTGTATTGCACCTTTACCAATACTACTTCCTTGCCTCAAATTGAAAAGTATTACGACAAATCTCATTATGCTTGTTGGGCTTCCAAAGAAGACAAGACGGCCATTTCCGTTTGCCAAGTTTTAAGCGGAAAAAATTCTCCCGATGGTTCCGGCCGTGATAATAAGTTCTTCGTTTTTACTTTCTAAGGCATTCCAAGAGTGTTTTTTGTTTCCTTTCATTCATAAATGATATAATATAACAAAATAAAGGAGGCATTTATGAAAAAGAATTTGATTTTGACGGCTTTTATCTTTGCGGGTCTGTTTGGCATGGGATGCTCTTCCAACAAGCTCCAGCTGGCCAATCCATCTGCGGTGAAGGCTTATCAGCAGCAGCTCCAAGAGAGCAAAGCTTGCACGGTGGATGCCGACTGCGTGGCTGTGTCCAAGGGTTGCTGCGAGTGCGACGGCCAAGAGGCCGTCAACAAGAAGTATGTTGAGGATTTGTCCGTTCAGCGCGAAAAGGCCTGCGGCGTAGGCCCCTGCACCTTGCAAATGTGCTACGAGGATATCCAAGTGTCTTGCGAAAATCAGGTCTGCGTGGGCAAAAAAGTAGCGCCCCGCGCCGTAGTGCTGTAAGATAACTTTTTCATAGGCCCCGCCAAACGGCGGGGCTTTTTATTGTCAAAAAAGCCTTTCCCTATACAGCAGCAATATAGTATAATATTTGTAAGCGAAAAACAGCGCTTGCTTTTTTGAACGGACCCGGTGAACGCCCAAGTAAAAAAACTAGCGCGACCCGTCTGAATATAGTATAATATATTGTACGTATCAGACTTTAGGTGGCAAATTCCGCCCGGCTCGTCGGAGAACGATGAGCCTGTGTGGGATTTACTGCCGATAATTTTTTATTTACAAAGTAGTTTAAGGAACCAAAAATGGCAGAAAAAACTGAAAAAAAGGCTAGAATTCTCAGCCAGGAAAGAATCCGCATTAAACTGCGCTCTTACGACCACCGCATGCTTGACAACAGTGTTGCCCGCATCGTGGAAACCGCGCAGAAAACCGGCGCGATCGTCGCCGGCCCGGTTCTCCTTCCGGTACGCATTAAGAAGTACACCGTGCTTCGCTCCCCGCATACCGACAAGAAATCCCGCGAGCAGTTTGAAATGCGCATTCACAAACGGCTGATTGACTTGAAGAGTCCCACCTCCAAGACGGTAGACGAGCTCATGAAATTGGATCTCCCCGCCGGCGTGGACGTGGCAATCAAAAGCAACTAATAAAGGAAAAAGATAAGGTTATGGCAGAAGAAAACAAACAAGCTGCTGGCGCCCAAGAGGCAACGAACGTTGCTGAAGTGGCCAAAGCAGAAACTGTCAAAGAAGCTCCGGCTACGCTGCGTTTTGTAATCGGCGAAAAAGTGGGCATGACCCAGCTCTTTGATGAAAAAGGCAACCTGCATGGCGTGTCCGTGGTAAAAGCGGGCCCGTGCAAAGTTGTGCGCGTCAGAACCCAGGAAAAAGACGGCTACAACGCCGTTTGCATCGGTTTTGGCGAAGTGAAAGAAAGCAAATTGAACAAACCCGAATTGGGCTACTTCAAAAAAGCCAACACGACCCCCGTCCGCCACTTGAAAGAACACCGCGTGGCCGACGTGAACGGTTTTGAAATCGGTCAGGTCATTTCACTTGAAAAAATTTTTAAACCCGGCGATTATGTTGATGTGCAGGGCAGCATTAAGGGCCACGGTTTTGCCGGCGCGATGAAACGCCACGGCTTTGCCGGCCAGCCCGCCAGCCACGGTGCCTCCGACAGAGAAAGAGCACCCGGTGGTTTGGCTTCCCGCCGCTCTTTGGGTAAAGTTTTGTCCGGCCAGCGCATGGCGGGGCATTACGGCACCACGACGCATACCGTCGCCAAAATTGAAGTTATCAAAGTGGACAACGAAAACAACCTGCTGTTCCTCAAAGGCTCCGTCCCCGGCGCCAAGGGCAGCATTGTGTCCGTCTTGGAAACTTCCAAAAACAAAAAACACGTAGTGGCTCCGATCGTGCAGAAAATCTCTGCTTCTAAAGCCGCTAACAAGAAGTAAGGACTTTGACCATGGAAACTAAAGTTTTAGATATCAAAGGTAAAGAACAGGGCACCATTGCCTTGCCGGAAAGTTTGTTCTCCGTCAAGCCGAACCCGACCTTCCTTCATGAAGTCATCACCGCCTTCCTGGCCAACCAGAGAAGCGGCACCGCGGACGTGAAAACCCGCTCCGAAGTGTCCGGCACCGGTAAGAAACCGTGGAAACAGAAAGGCACCGGCCGCGCCCGCCAGGGCAGCTTGCGTGCTCCGCAGTTCCGCCACGGTGGCGTCGCCTTTGGGCCGACCCCGCACTCTTTCCGCCAGGAACTTCCCATCGCCAAACGCCGCGCCGCTGTGGCGCAGTCTTTGTCTGCCAAGTTCGCTGAAGGCAATATCGTGGTGTTGGATTCTTTGACGCTCAAAGAAGCCAAAACCAAAGCCTTCGCCCAAGTATTGGACGTGCTGGCCGCTGGCCGCAAGCCCTTGGTGTTGGCCAATATGGACGAAACGACGCGCTTGGCTTCCCGCAATGTGGCCGGGCTGACGCAGCTGGCCCCGCAAGACGCCAACGCCTATGCGGTGCTCAACAGCAGCAAAGTCATTTTGACCAAAGAAGCCGTTGAAACGCTGACCAAGACCTTTGTTAAGGAGGCCAAATAATGAGAACCTATCAAATCTTGAAAAAGCCTCTTTTGACTGAAAAGAGCTTGCTGGAACGCGACAACCAAAACCGCTACGGCTTTGTAGTGGCCAAGGACGCTTCCAAAGGCGAAATTAAAACGGCCGTAGAAAAAATCTTCAACGTCACCGTAACCAAGATTAACACCATTTCTGTGCGTGGCAAAATGCACAAAATGGGCCGGTTTGAAGGAAAAAGACCGGATTACAAAAAAGCTTTCGTGACCTTGAAAGAAGGCGACAAAATCGAAGTGGTGGAAACCACTGCGAAGTAGAATAAGGAGAACTACTAACTATGCCTATCAAGACATTTAGACCTTACACTCCTTCCAGGAGAACCATTACGGTGGCCGATTTCTCCGAGATCACCAAGAAATCTCCGGAAAAGAGCTTAACCAAAGGTCTGCGCAAAACCGGCGGACGCAACAACACCGGTATGATCATGGTGCGCCACATTGGCGGTGGTCATAAACGCGCGTACAGACAAATTGATTTTAAGAGAGAAAAACACGGCGTGCCCGCGACGGTCGTTTCCATTGAATACGATCCGAACAGAAGCGCGCGCATTTGCCTCTTAAAGTATGCCGACGGCGACAAACGCTACATCCTGCATCCCATTGGTGTAAAAGTGGGCGATGTATTGATGAGCGGCCCGAAAGCCGATATCAAAGTGGGTAACTGCCTTGCTCTGAAAAACATTCCTGAAGGTACTTTTATCCACGCCATTGAATTGCAAGTCGGCAAAGGCGCGCAATTGGCGCGCAGCGCCGGTTCCCAAGGCCAGCTGATGGCTAAAGAATCGGAATATGCCCACATCAAGATGCCGTCTGGCGAAATCCGCCTGGTTCCCAGCGCTTGCTGCGCTACCATCGGCCAGGTGGGCAACGTGGACCACGCCAACGTGGTCATCGGTAACGCCGGGCGCAACCGCCATCGCGGCGAAAAACCGACCGTACGCGGTAGCGCGATGAACGCCGTGGATCACCCGATGGGTGGTGGCCGCGGTCATGGTAAGGGTGGCAACATCCCTCGCTCTCCGTGGAACCAGCCGTCCCGCGGTCTGAAGACCCGCTCCACCAAGAAAGTTTGGGGCTGGATGATCGTCAGCGACAGAAGAAAAAACAAGGTTAAATAACTATGGGAAGATCAACTAAAAAAGGTCCTTATGTGGATTTAAACCTGTTGGAAAAGGTTCAAAAAATGAACGCCTCCAACGAAAAGAAACCTATTAAAACGTGGGCGAGAGCTTGCACGATTACCCCGGAATTTGTGGGCCACACCTTCTTGGTGCACAATGGTCGTAAGTTTCTGCCCATCTACATTTCCGAGAGAATGGTAGGTTATAAACTCGGTGAATTTTCGTTCACCCGGTTGTTCAAAGGCCACGGTGGCATGACCAAAGATTCCACCGCCTTGAAATAAGAGTTGAGGATTTGATATGGAAGCTTGTGCAAAAGCTAAATTTCAACGCTACGGCAGCCGCAAGGTGAACCTGGTGCTGGACCAAATCCGCGGCAAAAACGTAAAGGCGGCGGAAGACGTGCTTCCGTTTATCGCCAAACGCACTGCCGACTTGGTCGCCAAAACCATTCACAGCGCCGCAGCGAACTTGGAAGTCAAAGCCGGCAAAAAGCTGGACTTCAGCAAGGTCTTCATTAAAGAAGCCTTTGCAAACTTGGGCCCCAGCGGCCACTTGAAACGGATCCAACCCGGCCCGCAAGGCCGCGCGATGCCCTACAAAAAGAGCATGTGCCACCTGACGGTCATTGTTTCCGACGAAAAAAAGGGAGGTCGCTAAACTATGGGACACAAGATTCACCCGCGCTCCATTAGATTGGGCTACATTCAGGATTGGCGTTCCCGCTGGTTCGCCCCCAAGAATATGCCTGCGTTGATTATGGAAGATTTCCAAATCCGCAAAATCGTGGACGACAAATTTAAAATGGCCGCCGTCAGCTATGTGGGCATTGAACGTGCCGGCGCTTTCTTGCGCTTGAACGTCCATACGGCCCGCCCGGGCGTGGTCATTGGCAAAAAAGGCGCTGACATTGAAGCCCTGCGCAAAGAAATTGAAGCGCTCACGGGCAGCAAGACGTTTGTCAACGTCATTGAAATCAAAAATCCGGAAACGGACGCTCAGCTGGTGGCGCAGAACATCGCCCAACAGTTGGAAAAACGCGCCCACTACGGCGCTGCCATGAAGAAAGCCATTGAAAAGGCTTTGCAAGGCAAAGCGCTGGGCATCAAAATCATGGTTTCCGGCAGACTCGGCGGGGCGGAAATTGCCCGCACCGAATGGAAACGTGAAGGCCGCGTGCCTCTGCACACCCTGTGCGCTGATATTGACTACGGTTTTACCGAAGCTCAAACCGTCAGCGGCAAAATCGGTGTCAAAGTGTGGATTTTCAAGAGAACTCACTTCGCCAAATCTCCCAAAGAGATTATGAACGAGCTCAAAAAACACCGCGACATGACCGAAGGCACGACCGACAGCGGCGCCGTGGAAAATGTGGCCGCTGCCAAGGAAATCAAATAGAGGAATTTACTTATGTTGATGCCTAAAAGAGTGAAATATCGCAAACCGCATAGCGCGCCCCGCATTAAGGGCAACGCCACCCGCGGCGCCGATGTAGTCTTCGGCGAATTCGGCCTCAAAGCGCTGGAACCGAAATGGATCACCGCGCGCCAAATTGAAGCGGCCCGTATTACGCTGTCCAGATTTATCAAAAAGAAAGGTAAACTTTGGATCCGCGTATTCCCTGACAAAGCCATCACCAAGCACCCCGCCGAAACCCGTATGGGTAAAGGGAAAGGCGCTCCGGACCACTGGGTGGCCGTCGTCAAACCGGGCACCATCTTGTTTGAACTGGAAGGCGCCACGCTGGAAGATACGAAACAGGCCATGCGCCTGGCTTCTGACAAGCTTCCCATCAAGACCAAAATGGTAGCGAGAAGATAGTATGAAGACCAACGAAAAAGAAGCTTTGAAGAACAAAACCGCGGCCGAGCTGAAAGAAGCCTTGGCCAAGGCGCAGGAAAAGAAATTTAATCTTCTTTTCAAACATAGCACCACCCCCATCGCTAACCCGATGGAAATCCGGGCGGTCAGACGCGAGATTGCTCTTCTGCAAACGCTGATTAACCAGAAGAAAGAGCAGAAATAAGAGGTTTAGACATGGAAAATCAAGAAACCCGCGGCCTGAGAAAGGTCCTTACCGGAGAAGTTGTATCGGACAAGATGAACAAGACCCGCGTCGTGAAAGTGGAACGCCTGGTCCGTCACGGTCTGTACAGCAAAACCCTGAAGAGAGCGGCTAAATACCATGCCCATGATGAAGGCAATGAAACCAAAATCGGCGACAAAGTGGAAATCATGAGCTGCCGCCCGCTTTCCAAAACGACCAAATGGCGCATTTCCAAAATTGTGGAAAGAGCCAAGGCTTAGTTTTTGTTAGAAAACTACGGAGTTAATGTATGATTCAATTAAGAAGCATCGTCAACGTGGCTGACAATTCCGGCGCCAGAAAAGTGCAATGCTTTAAGGTGCGCGGTGGTCACCACCGGGATATCGCAACTTTGGGAGACGTCGTGATGTGCTCCGTCAGAGATGCGATCCCTACTTCCGCCATTAAAAAAGGCGACGTGGTGCGCGCGGTCGTGGTGCGCGTGGCGCGTGAAAAAAGACGCAAAGACGGTTCCTATATTCGCTTTGATGACAATGCCGTGTGCATCATCAACGACAATGGCGAACCCAAAGGTACGCGTGTGTTCGGGCCGATTGCCAGAGAATTGCGGGAAAAGAACTTCCTGAAAATCATCTCGCTCGCCCCGGAGGTAGTCTAAAATGCAAGTAAAGAAAAAAGATACCGTGTTGGTATTGTCCGGCAAGGACAAAGGCAAGAAGGGCGAAGTGAAATCGGTCAATCCGTCTAAGAATACGGTGACGGTGGTTGGCATCAATATGATTTCCAAACACGTGAAACCTTCCCAAAACAAACAGGGCGGCATTCAGAAGATGGAAGCTCCGTTGGACGCTTCCAATGTCGCCGTCGTCTGCGGCAAATGCAAAAAAGCCATGACCCCCAAAATCAAAGTTTTGGAAAATGGCGAAAAAGTGCGTGTCTGCCGCAAATGCAACGAGACGCTCATTTAATCTAGGTACACAAAATGACTAAAGAAACGAAGAAAACGACCGCCGCGTCCGATTATCAGCCGACCCTGCAGAAACTCTATAAAGAGAAAGTGCTGCCGGCCCTGCTGAAAGACATGGGTGTCAAAAGCCCGATGGCCGCGCCGAAACTGGAAAAGATCGTCATCAACATTGGCGTGAAAGAAGCCAGAGAAGACATCAAAGCGTTGGAAGTCGCCCGGGAAGACTTGACCGCCATTGCGGGCCAAGCCTCTCAGGTGCGCCGCGCCAAGAAGTCTATTTCCAACTTTAAACTGCGCGAAGGTATGCCTATCGGCGTCCGCGTGACGCTGCGCGGCGCGCGCATGTATGAGTTCATGGAACGCTTCATCAATATTGCCTGCCCCCGCATTCGCGACTTTCAGGGCTTTGCCGAGTCCTTTGACGGCAGAGGCAATTTGAACCTGGGCATTAAAGAACACTATATTTTCCCGGAAATTGACGTGGAAAAATCGCCCAAGGCCCATGGTATGAACATTACGTTCGTCACCACCGCCAAGAACGACAATGACGGCCGCCTGTTGATGCAGTACATGGGCATGCCGTTCAAAAAGTCGGCCAAATAACAGGAGCAATAGAATTTATGGCTACCAAAGCATGGGTTGCAAAAATGGCCAAGGACCAAAAGTTCGCCGTCCGGTATCATAACAGATGCCAGATCTGCGGCCGCGCGAGAGGTTACTACCGCGATTTCGGTCTTTGCCGTATCTGCCTGAGAAAAATGGCACACCAGGGTCTTATCCCGGGTTTGAAAAAATCAAGCTGGTAAATACAGGAGGAGGCCGCGTTGGCAAATTAACTCCGCAAGGAAAGTAATTTGGTGCGCAGCCTGATACTATGGATCCAATCGCAGATTTCTTGACCAGAATCAGAAACGCCAACATGAAAAAGAAAGAAAAAGTGGACATCCCTTTTTCTAAGATTAAAACGGAAATCGCGCGCATCTTGAAGGAAGAAGGCTATATCTCTAACTTCAAGGCCGTGCACAACGAGACCAAGGGCGGCGTCGTCCGCGTGTTTTTGAAATACACGCCGGATAACGAATGCGTCATTCAAGGTCTTCGCCGTGTTTCCAAACCGGGCCAACGGGTGTACAGCGCTTACAACAACATCCCCAAAGTCCGCGGTTCCTTTGGCATCACCATTTTGTCTACGTCCAAAGGCATTATGACCGACGCGCAGGCCAAAGCCGACAAAATCGGCGGCGAACTGCTGTGCCAGGTTTGGTAAGGGGGAGTTATGAGCAGAATCGGTAAGAAAATCATCAACATCCCCGCTAAAACCAAAGTGGACGTGAAAGACAATGTCGTTACCGCCACCGGTGCGCTGGGCACGCTTTCTTATACCGTGCCGGCCGACATCACCATCAAAGTGGAAAACGGCGTGATGACTTTGTCCATTGACGAAGCCAAAAAGAAAGAACTCAATGCCATTCACGGCACCACCCGCGCCAACGTGTTTAACATCATTGAAGGCGTGACCAACGGATTTCACAAAAACTTGGAAATCAACGGTTTGGGTTACCGCGCTTCCGTCGCCGGCAATAAGCTGACGTTGGAGCTGGGTTTCTCCCACCCGGTGATTATGCAAGTGCCCGCCGGCATCACGGTTGTGGCCGACCCCAAGAGCAACTTGGTGGAAATCAAAGGTAGCGACAAGTTCGCCGTCGGTGATTTTGCCGCCAAAATCCGCCGGATTAGACCTCCGGAGCCGTACAAAGGCAGCGGTATCAAATATCAGGGCGAACACATTGCTCGCAAAGCTGGTAAGACCGCGGCAGGAGGCAAATAATTATGGCTACTAAACAAGAAAGATATCAATTCAGAAAGGACAGAAGCCGCAAACACCTGCTGGCGGCCGCCGGCGCTCATCGCCCGCGCTTGTCCGTATACAGAAGCTTGAAATATCTCTACGCCCAAGTGATTGATGACAATACGCATCACACCTTGGTGTCCGCGACCACCTTGTCTAAAGAAATGGAAGGCAAGTTTGAAAAGTCCGGCAAGAGCGTAGAAGCCGCCAAGGCTCTGGGCGCAGTCATCGCCAAGAAAGCCATGGAAAAAGGCATCACCGAAGTCATGTTCGACCGCGGCGGCCGCGTTTATCACGGCAGAATCAAAGCCTTGGCCGACGCCGCGCGTGAAGCGGGCTTGAAATTCTAAGAGTAAGGTGAATTTAATGACTAACGACACGCTGAAAAGCGATAACAGAAGAGAAGCGAAAGGCAAAAAAGCCGAGTTTCAAAAGGTAAAACCCGCGTCCGAAGGCAAGACGACCGTCATCCACGTGGCCCGCACGGCCAAAGTGGTCAAAGGCGGTAAACGCTTCGGGTTCCGCGCTTTGGTCGTTGTGGGCAACGGCGAAGGCAAAGTGGGCGTAGCCATCGGCAAAGCCAACCAGGTTCAGCTGGCCATCGGCAAAGCTGAAACCCATGCCCGCAAAAATATGGTCACGTTCCCCGTGGTGGGCGACACGATTCCGCACGAAGTCATCGGCCGCTTTGGCGCCGCTTCCGTGTGGATGAAGCCTGCCGCTCCGGGTACCGGCGTTATCGCCGGGGCCGGTGTGCGCTTGGTGTTTGAAGCCGCCGGTATCAAAGACGTTTTGGCCAAGAGCTTGGGCAGCACCAATCCGTGCAACCTGGTTTACGCGACGATGGAAGCTTTGAAACTCTTAAAGAGCAAAGAAACCGTCAACGTCGTGCGCGGCAAAGCCGAAAAAACGGCCGAAGCCCCCAAAGCGGAAGAAAAACCCGCGGCCCCCGCTGTGGCGGCCAACTAGTTTTGCGGAGAGAATACTATGGTAACTTTGAATAAACTTTTCCCTAAACACGGGTCCAGAAAACCCAGAAAACGTCTGGGTCTTGGCGCTGCTTCCGGCCTGGGCAACTATTGCGGCAAGGGCATGAAGGGTCAAACCTCTCGCTCCGGTAACACCCGCAAAGAAAGCAAAGCCGGCGGTCAAATGCCGTTGGTGCGCCAAACGCCGAAGAGCGGTTTCTCTAATAAAGACTTCGCTCGCCGCTTTGACTATGTCAACGTGGGCACGCTGGAAAAAATCTTTGCTGCCGGTGCAGAAGTAACGCCGGAAGCTTTGAAGAAGGCCGGCATCATCCACGATGTGTGCAGCGTCAAAGTATTAGGCATGGGCCAATTGTCTAAAGCGCTGAAAGTTTCCGCCCACGGGTTTTCCAAGACGGCCAAAGCCGCCATTGAAAAAGCCGGCGGGTCCGTTACTGTTATTGAAAAGAAGACCAAATAATGGAAAACAATACAGTCGCGAATATTTTTAACGCTCCCGAGCTCAAGAAGAGACTTCTCTTCTTGCTCGGGGCGTTAGCCGTTTTCCGCATTGCGGCCGCTATCCCCATACCGGGGATCAATACCGACGTGTTGCGCCAGATGTTTGCCGCGCACGAGAACGGTATTTTGGGCTTTATGAACATTTTTTCGGGCGGTGCGCTCGGAAAATTTTCCATTTTAGCCCTCGGCATTATGCCTTACATCAACGCGTCCATCATCATCAGCTTGGTGCGCGGTGCGCATATTTTCCCTGCGCTCGATCGCATGCATAAAGAAGGCGAAGCCGGTCGTCGCAAAGAAAATCAAATCACCAGAATATTCACGCTGTTCTTGGCGGCCTTACAGGGCGCCATGATGACGTTTGCCATTACCAAGGTGGAAGGAGCTGGCGGTGTCACTGCGGTGGTCAATCCGTCTTTCTTCTTTTTCATCACCACGGTGCTGACGCTGTGCGCCGGCACGATGTTTGTGATGTGGCTGGGCGAACAAATCACGGAAAAAGGCGTGGGTAATGGTATTTCTTTGATTATCTTTGCCGGTATCGTGGATCGCTTGCCCGGCGCCATTATGGAAGTGATCAACCGCGTCAAAGCCGACGAAATGGATTTCTTTATGGCCTTGGTTATTTTTGCCGCGGTGATCATTATTACGGCTTTGGTGGTGTGGCTGGAAACGGCCCAGCGCCAAATCCCCGTGCAATATGCCAAACGCCAAGTGGGCAATAAAATGTATGGCGGGCAGACCAGCTATTTGCCGCTCAAAATTGACCAGAGCGGTGTGATCGCGGTCATCTTCGCTTCGTCTGTCATTTCCTTGCCGCTGACGGTGGCCAGCTTCAACCGCGAAGCCGTTTGGGCGCAACGCTTGCTGGAATTTATGAATCACAGCAGTGTGTGGTACATTGGGTTGTTCTCTGCGTTGATTATTTTCTTCTGCTACTTCTACAACTCCATGACCATCAACCCGTCCGACTTGGCCGACAATATGAAGAAATGGGGCGGTTTTATTCCGGGTATTCGCCCGGGCGAACCGACCAAGAGCTATATTGAATGGGTCATGAACCGCTTGACGTTTTGCGGTGCCATTGCGGTGTGCTTAATCTCCGTCCTGCCGGATTTCTTCCGCGCTAAATTTAACGTGGACTTTTACTTCGGCGGTACGGCCCTGCTCATCGTGGTCGGTGTAGCTTTGGATACGGTCAGCCAAATCCAAGCGCACTTGCTCGCCCGCAATTATGAGCCGCTGCTTAAAGGCAGCAAAA
This sequence comes from Eggerthellaceae bacterium, assembly GCA_963634865.1. Lineage (GTDB taxonomy): Bacteria > Elusimicrobiota > Elusimicrobia > Elusimicrobiales > Elusimicrobiaceae > Avelusimicrobium. The sequence goes on along the minus strand of CAVHDF010000013.1, from coordinate 17,175 downwards.
AGATTAAGGGCCGCTGGTTCAACGTCGGCCAATAGGTCGTTTTGCCCCTGCTGTGTTTGCGGTTGTTAGGTTTTACGCAAGACACAATCAGCTCGGGCAGAAAATAAGCGTTAAAATATTAGCGCTTAATTGAAAAAGTTTTAAAAAGATATTTGCGTTTGGGTGTAAAAGCCCAAACGCAAAATCTTGTCTAAAGAGAAAGATTATGGATATTGTGTTAATGGGTGTGCCCGGCGCCGGGAAAGGGACGCAAGCCGCTAAGTTGGAAAATACCTTGCATTGCAAGCATATTTCCACCGGCGATGTGTTGCGTGCGGAAATTGCTTCCGGCAGCCCCTTGGGCAAACAAATTGCCAGCATCATTGACGGAGGGGATTTGATCCCGGATGAGATGATGGTGTCCATTCTCAAAAACGCCGCAACCGGCACGGACAAAGGAATCATTTTTGACGGTTTTCCCCGCACGGTGGCCCAAGCGGAAATGTTAAATAACATGCTGGGGCAACTGGGGCGCAAATTGGCCAAAGCGATAATGATTGATTTGTCCGAAGAGGCCGCTGTAAAACGGTTGTGTGCCCGCCGTCAGTGCCATTTGCCGGACGGTACGGTGCACCAAATCGGCCCCGATTTTTCGCTGGACGATTGCCGCGCCCAAGGCGGGACCTTGTTCACCCGCCCCGATGATACGCCGGAGCACATTCGTCACCGCTTGAGCGTGTATCATCAGCAGACGCAGCCCGTGGCGGATTTTTATAAAACGCAAGGCATTTACGCCCAAGTGGACGGCGACAAAGAGCCCCAACAAGTATTTGAAGAGCTCTTAGCCGTATTGCAAGCGTAAGAAGGCATTATGATAGAAGTAAAGAATGAGCATGAATTGCAACTAATGCGAAATGCGGGCAAAGTAACCGCGGCTGTGCTCAAAAAAATGACGGAAGCGGCCCGTCCGGGCGTTTCCACATTGGATTTGGACGTCATTGCCGAAAAAACGATTCGCTCCTTCGGAGCGGTACCGCTTTTTTTAGGCTATGGCGGTTTTCCGGGAAGTATTTGCGCGTCTGTCAATGAAGAAGTCGTGCACGGAATCCCCAAAAAAGATAGAATATTAAAGAGTGGTGATATTATCAGTATTGATACAGGAGCCAAGCTTGACGGTTTCTGTTCAGACGCCGCGATCACCCTCGGCGTCGGCAAGGTTTCTGATGAGGCCCAGAGATTGATGGACGTTACCAAAAAATCTCTTTACAAGGCAATCGGGCTAGTCAAACCGGGCATCCGGTTAGGAGATATCGGAAACGCGGTGGAAACCTATGCCGAGCAACAAGGCATGGGCGTGGTGCGCGATTATTGCGGCCACGGCATTGGCCGTACAATGCATGAGGAGCCTTCTATACCGAACTTCGGCAGAAAAGGCACCGGGCCTCTGTTAGAGGCGGGCATGGTACTTGCCATTGAACCCATGATTACAGCGGGAACTTGGAGAGTCAGGCAGCTTAGTGACGGCTGGACGGTGGTCACGCGGGACGGCAGTTTGGCGGCCCACTTTGAACACACGGTAGCGGTCACGGCTCACGGCAGTGAAATTTTTACTGCTTTTGAATAAACGGAGAGGGCACTTTCCGCTTGTTCTGAAATTTAACCCAAACTCGGAGATGTATGAGCGATAAAATAGAAGTAGAAGGCAAAGTCCTGGAATCCTTGCCCAACGCGATGTTCAAAATTGAAATCCCGGGCGGCAAAATTATTCTGGGGCACATATCCGGGAAAATGAGAGTTCATCATATAAGAATTTTGCCCGGAGACAAAGTGAAGCTTGAATTGTCCCCGTACGACCTGACCAAAGGCAGAATCACTTATAGGGAGAAATAAATGAAAGTCAGAGCCAGTGTAAAAAAGATATGCCAAAAGTGCAAAATCATTAAGCGCAACGGCGTGGTACGCGTGGTTTGCGAAGTCGCCAAACACAAACAGCGCCAAGGTTAATTTACAGGAGTATTAACAGAATATGGCTAGAGTCGCAGGTATTGATTTACCGAAAAACAAAAGAATTGATGTAGCGTTGGAATACATTTACGGCATCGGCAAGAAAAACGCGAAAGAGTTGCTCGCCAAATTGGAAGGCCAAATTGACCCCGCTACCAGAGTCAAAGACTTGACCGAACAACAGGCCGGTCTTTTGAACACCATCTTGCAGAAAGAATACAAGGTGGAAGGCGAACTGCGCAGAGAAGTCGCGCAAAACATCCATCGCTTTATTGAGATCGGTTCGTACAAAGGCCAGCGCCACCGCAGAAACCTGCCCGTGCGCGGTCAGCGGACCAAAACCAACAGCCGCACCCGCCGCGGTCGCAGAAAAACCGTCGGTTCCAAGGCTGCAGCTAAATAACTTTAACTTTAGGATTTAACATTATGGCAGAAGAAAAAGAATTGAAAACGGCTGCCGCGCCGGAAGCGAAAGCTCCCGCGGCCGCGAAAGGCAAAAAGAAAAACGCCAAAGCGCCGGCCTTCGGCGTGGTGCACATTTATTGCTCGTTCAATAACACCATTGTCACCGTCAGCGACGACAAAGGCAACACCATTGCCTGGTCTACCGCCGGTTCCCATGGTTTTAAGGGCACCAAAAAGAGCACTCCGTTCGCCGCTCAAATCACCTGCAACAAAGTAGCTGAAAAAGCGGTGGCTTTGGGTATGCGCGAAGTGGCTGTGAAAGTCTGCGGCCCCGGTCAAGGGCGCGAAACCGCCGTCCGTGCCGTGCAACAAGCCGGCTTGACGGTTTCTTCCATCAAAGACGTGACCCCCATCCCGCACAACGGATGCAGACCCCCTAAAGCACGGAGAGTATAAGATTTATGTCCAGATACACTGAAGCTAGCTGCAAAAAATGCAGAAAATTAGATTGCAAACTTTTCCTCAAAGGCACCAAATGCTACACCAACTGTGTCATTGACAAGTTGGCCTCTGTCAAGGTGCGCGGCGGAAAAGCCGGCGGCAAAATGCGCCGCACCAAACTGTCCGAATACGGTGTGCGCTTGCAAGAGAAACAGAAAGCGCGCTTCCAGTCGGGCATGTCGGAAATTCCGTTCCGCAATATGTTTGACAAAGCGTCCAAATTGCAGGGCCAAACCGGTGAAAACTTCTTGCGCTTGCTGGAAACCCGCTTGGACAACATCGTGCGCCGCCTGGGCTTTGCGGTTTCTTTGAAAGCCGCCCGCCAGATTGTGTTGCACGGGTATGTCACGGTCAACGGCAAAGCCGTCAACGTGCCTTCTTTCCAAGTGAAACCCGGCGATAAAGTGGCCTTGAGCTCTGCCTTGGCCGAAAACGCCACGGTGAAACAAGGCTTGACCGAAACCGAAAAGCGCAACCAGCGCCCGAGCTTCTTGGAATTTGACGCGGAAAAACTGACCGGTAAATTGCTTAGATGGCCGGACCGGGCGGAAATGTCTTACCCCGTCAACGAGCAGCTCATCGTAGAATACTATTCTAAATAGTGCGGAGGCTGAAATGGCTTTTAATGAATTAGTTCTTCCCCAGAAAATTCAGTTGGACGAAAAAACCGCGTCGGACCGCTACGGCAAGTTTGTTGCTGAGCCGTATGAAAGCGGCTACGGCCACACGGTTGGCAATTCGTTGCGCCGCATTCTGCTTTCCGGCATGGAAGGCGCCGCGGTCACCGCTGTACGCATTCAAGGCGCCGTGCATGAATTTAGCACGTTGCCCAATGTGCGGGAAGACGTTATCAACATCTTGCTCAACTTGAAAAACTTGCGCGTTAAGATGGACGATAAAAACCGCGAATATGTGACCTTGCACGCCGCCAAACCCGGCGCCGTAACGGCCGCCGCCATTGAAGAAGTGGACGGCGTGAGCATCGTCAACAAAGACTTGCAGCTGGCCACCTTGGAAGTGGGCGGCAGCTTGGATATGGAAATTGAAATTTCCCGCGGCAAGGGGTATGTCCCCGCGGAAGATTTGGCCAAAATTCAACGCCCGGCCGGGTTCATCCCCGTGGATGCGTTGTTTTCGCCGATCGTTAAGGTCCACTACGATGTGGAACCGGCCCGCGTGGGTCAGAAGACCGACTACGACCGCTTGATCTTGGAAATCACCACCGACGGTACGCTGGAGCCCGCCCGGGCTTTGCACCGTGCGGCGGTGTTGCTCTCGGGGTCCTTGCATATCTTCACCATTGAAGGCGAAGAGCCGGGCACCGTGGCGGTGACCACGGGTGAACAAGCCCAGCAAGAGCCCATTTCCATGACCGGCAGCGTCAGCGGCGCAGCCCCCGTCAACAGCAAACTTGACGAAGTGCTCAACCAGTCCATTGAATTCATTGAGCTTTCTTCTCGTTCCATTAACTGCTTGAAATCGGAGAACATCAACACGGTGCGCGATTTGGTCAAAATGACCGAAGACGACCTGAAGATGATCAAAAATTTCGGCGCCAAATCCATGGACGAAATCAAAGAAAGACTGACCGAGATGAATTTGTCTCTGGGCATGAAAATTTAGGGTAGTACCCGTTTAAAGGATTGTAAAGATGATTAAGAATACCGGATACCGTAAACTCGGAAAAACTTCTTCTCACAAGAATGCCATGCTCAAAAATATGGCTACCAGCATTATCTTGCACGAAGAAGTAAAGACCACTCTGCCCAAGGCCAAAGAAGTGCGCCGCGTGGTGGAAGGGTTGATCACCTTGGCCAAAGCTAACAACCACTTGGCCGTCAAGGACACCTTAAAAGATAAAGCCGCTTTCAAAAAGTTGTTTGACGTGTTGGCGGCCCGCTATCAGAACCGCGCGGGCGGTTTCACCCGCATTTACCGCGCAGGCGTCCGCCAGGGCGACAATGCCCAGGTGGCGATTATTAAATTGGTGGACTAAATGGTAATAGACTATCTGGGGGGCTTGTTTTCCTCTGACCTGGGGATGGACCTGGGCACGGCCAACTGCTTGATTTACGTCAAGGACAAAGGCATCGTGCTGCGGGAGCCGTCCGTCGTGGCGGTGGAACGTGAGACCGGCGAAGTAAAAGCCGTGGGCTCCAAGGCCAAGCAAATGCTGGGCCGCACGCCCGCAAACATTACGGCTGTGCGCCCGATGAAAAACGGCGTCATTGCGGACTTTGAAGTGACGCAAGAGATGATTCGTTATTTCATCCGCAAAGTGCACAGCAGAAGCAGCCTGTTGCGCCCCCGGATTGTCATTGGCATCCCGTCTGATATTACTGGTGTGGAGCGCCGCGCCGTAGACGACGCGGCCCGCCAGGCCGGTGCACGGGAAGTTTACCTGATTGAAGAACCTATGGCTTCGGCCATGGGGGCCGATTTGCCCATTGCGGAACCGCATGCCAGCATGATTGTGGACATTGGCGGCGGCACGACGGAAGTGGCGGTCATTTCTTTAGGCGGCATGGTGGTGGCGAAATCCATTGACGTGGCCGGCGACGAGCTGACCGAATGCATCGTGCAGTATTTCCGCAAAAAATACAACCTCATTATCGGGGAGACGACCGCCGAAGAAGTGAAAATCAACTTGGGCTCGGTCTACCCGTTAAAAGAAGAAAAATCCATGGAAGTAAAAGGCCGCGACCAAACGCAAGGTCTGCCCCGCACGCTGACGGTTACTTCGGAAGAAATCCGCCAGGCGCTCATGGAGCCGGTGCGTTTGATTATTGACGTGATTAAGAGCACGTTAGAGGAAACCCCGCCGGAGCTGGCCGCCGATTTGGTGGACCGGGGCTTGGTGGTGGCCGGAGGCGGCTCTTTGTTGCGCGGCATTACGGATTTGATCCGCAAGGAAACGGACATTCCCGTTCACCGTGCGGCGGACCCGCTGAGCTGTGTGGCATTAGGCACCGGCAAATTCCTGGAGCAGCTGAACGAAAAAGGTTCGCGTTTCTTCGGCGGCAGAGGCAAATCGTACTAGGTTTTACGCCTTTTTAAGCGGACAAGGTTCTTGGCAGGTTAGAACTCTGTCCGCTTTTTTGTTTGAAAAGGGCCGCTGGACGGGCCTTTTCTTAGAGGTACCCTACCGGGGCCTCTTGTCTGTCTGCCCGCTTCGGGCCTGCATATGCAACGCAAGTCAAACCGCAAAAAACAATTTTCCCAAGGCAACCGCCGCCGCAAAATCTTGCCGGCGACGTTTTTGGCGCTTTCCTTGCTTTTGATGGTACTGCCGCTGGAAAGCCCGGTGTCCTCAGTCAAGGCGTTGCTCTCTTATCTTTTTATTCCGCAAATTCGCGCCGCTCACGCCACATTGGAGTATGGGGCGGAGGTTTCTCAAACCGTGCGCGAATTACTCTCTACGCACCACGAAAATGAACGCTTGAAAGAAGAGTTGGGCCAGCTGCGGCTGGAGAATGCCCGCGCGCGGGAAATTGCCGAGGAGAACCTTCGGCTGACGCAGGCGCTGAAATTGCGCGCGCCCCGCGGTTGGAGCGGGCTGTGGGCCAAGGTAACCTACCGCGACCCCAGCCAATGGTACAGCGTGGTGATAGACAAAGGGGCGCAGGACGGCATTGCCGAGCGTGCGGCGGCTATTGCGCTCAAAGACGGCGTGCCCGTGTTGGCCGGGGTGGTGCTGGAAGTGTCTGACACGACGGCCAAGGTGCTTTTGGCGCGCGATGAGGATTTTTCGGCGGCCGTCTATGGAAAGGACAGCGGGGAAGAGGGCGTTTTGGTCGGTGGCGGTGCGGGGTTGCTTAAATTGCAATACCTTCCGTTGCCTTCTAAAATCCATAAAGGGGAAATGATTTACACTTCTTTATCCAGCAGTATTTTTCCGGCGGGTATTTTGGTCGGCCATGTAACCGAGGTAGAGGAAGCAGACGGCTTTCACACGTCGCAATCGGCCCGGGTGGAGCCGGTGGCCAATGCCTCTTCCGTGCGGGAACTGTTTATCTTGCAGCGCGCGGAGCAGGGAGATAAAAAATGAAAACCGTTTTCAAATTATTGATTTTATTTCTTTTGGCCACCGTTTTGCACTGGGGTTGCATGGCCGCGTTGGGCCGCTGGGCGATTGGGGTCAATGTAATGTTGGCCTTTTCTGCGGCGGTTTGCGCTTATTTAAAGCCGCAATACGGTTATCCGGTGGCGTTTGTATGTGGGCTGTTTTTGGATTTTTTTGGCGTTAAATTGTTTGGGCACAATGCGCTGACCTTTACCCTGTGCGCCATGGCCGTGTATTCCTTGGAAAAACGCCTGGATTTTGACGGTCTGGTGCCCCAAGTGATTACCGTGGTTTCTTTGTGCTTTTTTAGCGTTTTATTTAATTTATTCTTGTTGCGGGTGTTTGCCGGAGTTTCCACCTGGAGCGGCTTTTGGGCTTTTGTGGGGGCTTTGCTGTTGGAAGCGGTGCTGGCCCCGTTGGTCTTTTGGGTGGTCCGGCGGACATTTACGGCGGAGTTAAAGGCATCCTAAATGGCAGCAGTCAAAATTTCTTTTAATAACCGGCTTCGTTTTTTGTTGGTGCTGGCTTTGCTGGCCGGTGCCGTGGTGGCCTTGCGTTTAATGGACATTCAGTTGTTGCGCCATAGCCATTACTTGCAGCTGGCGGAGCGCAACCGGACGCAGGTGCTGTATCAGACCGCGCCGCGGGGCCGTATCTTTACGGCGGACGGCAAGGCGGTGGCCTCTAATGCGCCGGCCTTTAATTTATATTATCTGTCCGCCGGACCCCAAGATGAACCCTACTTGCAGCGCATGGCGGAGGATTACGCTCCCCGGTTGGGGTTAACCGTAGCCCAAGTGCGTGAGAAAGTGCAAGCGGGCATTCGCAGCGGCAAGGCGGTGGCCTTGGCCGAAAATTTGTCCCCTAAGCGGGTGGCGGCTTTGAAAGAGTTGCAGTTGTATTATCCCGGGGTGTATTTGATTGAAGATAACAAGCGCGTTTATCCGTTTGGTTCTTTTGCCAGCCATTTGCTGGGCTATTTAGGCAGTATGGAAGGCCGGGAATGGAAGAACCGTGATTTGTCCTTAGACTACCGTTTGAATGCTAAAATCGGCAAAAACGGGCTGGAAAAGAAGTTTGAAAAAGAGCTCAAGGGACGTGACGGTGGCGTGTATTTGGAAGTGGATTACCGCGGCCGGGTCAAGCGGGTGATTGAAGACCGCAAATGGCGGCCGGGGGCGGACGTTTATTTAACGTTGGATTTTGACGTACAGCGCGCGGCGGAAGAGGGACTGAAAAATTCTTTGACGGGGCGTGGCGCGGCCGTGGCGCTGGACCCGCGCACCGGGGCTGTGTTGGCTTTGGCCACGGCGCCTGCGTTTGAGCCGGGCATGTTCGTGCCGTATTCGGACGAGCCGGAAGTAAAATCCAAAAAAATCAGCGAATACAATTTGGCCGTGCAGGGTATTTATCCCCCGGCTTCCACATTCAAGGTCATTACGGCCATTGCCGCTATAGAAAAGGGCGGCTTTGACCCGGAGAAAACCGTATACTGCCCGGGTTTTTACGATGCCGGTTCGCGCGTGTTTAAGTGCTGGGGTAAACACGGGGCGGATAATTTTTTCAAGGGGATGGCCGACTCTTGCGACGTGTACTTTTATACTTTAGCCGCCCAAATCGGCCCGGCGGCCATAGAAAAAGTGCAGCGGATGTTCCAATTCGGCAAGCCCACGGGCATTGACCTGCCCGGGGAAAAGGCCGGCAATTTGTACGGCCCCACCAAGCGGGCGCGGCGGCGGTCGTATTGGTTCATTGGTGATACGCTCAACCTTTCCATTGGGCAGGGGGAGCTACTGGTGACCCCGATTAAAATGGCCCAATACGCCGCGGCGATTGCCAGCCAAGGCAAGGTGTGGCGTCCGTATTATTTAGATAAAGTGGTCCACCACCAAACGGGCAAAGTGTTGCGGGAAGGGCAGCCGGAGCTGCTGGGCACGGTGGATATTAAACCGTCCACCTGGAAACTGATTTTTAAAGCCTTAAAACAAACCGTGGACGACGGCACCGCCCGCCGCGTGAAAATCAAAGGGTTGGATGTATACGGTAAAACGGGGACCGCCCAAAACCCCCATGGCGACGACCATGGCTGGTTTATGGCGTTTGCCGCCCGCCCCGGGGAAGAACCCTCGCTGGCGGTGGCGGTATTTGTGGAGTTCGGCAAAGGGGGCTCTTCGGCCGCGGGGCCGATTGCCCGCCAAATGATAGAGGCGTATTATTTCCCGGAGAAGAAGGCACATGACTGACCATAAAACAACGATGCGCAAACATAAAATGGACTGGCTGCTTTTTGGCGCCATGTTGGGCCTGGTGCTGCTGGGGGCTTTGTGCATTATGTCGGCGGTGAATGCGGTGTCTTTTTCCAATGCCGTAGTGCGCACCCACTTGGTGGCGCTGCCCTTGGGATTGGGCGTATTTTTGTTGGCGTGGAGCTTTAACTACCAAATTTATGATGAGCAGTGGAAGACATTATACGGCGTAATTTTGGCCCTGCTTATTGGGGTGTTGCTTTTTGGCACGTATCAGCGGGGGAGCAAATCTTGGTTCGTATTGCCCTTTTTCTCTATGCAGCCGGCGGAGTTGTGCCGCGTATTGACCATTTTGGCCGCAGCGGCCTTTTTAGACCGGCAGGGCCGCAATATTCGCGAGATGCGCACGCTGGTCAAGCTGGGGGTCTTGGTCTTGCCCATTTTTGGGCTGATTATGCTGCAGCCGGACTTTTCGTCTATTGTCATTACATTCCCGGCTTTGCTGGTGTTACTCTACTGCGCCGGGGTCAATGTGTTTTATTTGGCTTTGGTGGCGGTTTTTGCCCTGGTGGCGGGGTTTTTTACCATTTCGTGGACGTACTTATACCTGCATCCGTCTTTGCGGGATTTTGCCCTGCTGGAAGTGTTTTTTAAACTCTCCTCGCAGCCGTTTTATATGGCCGGTTTTGTCGTACTGACGGCCTTGGCCGGATATGGGGCGTGGTGGTTTTTTAAGCAGCTGCGGGTGTTTTTGCCCTCGTTTTATTTTGTCTTGGCCACGCTGGTGGTGCTGGCCGGATTTTTTGCCGGGGTGTTTGTAGACCGGCAGATGAAGCCCTACCAGCGCAAACGCGTAGAAGCGTTTTTGGCCCCGCAGTCGGACCCACAGGGCGCCTCTTACAATGTGCTGCAGGCGCAAATTGCCATGGGTTCGGGCGGCATTTTAGGCAAGGGGCTGTTTTCGGGGACGCAGTCGCGCCTGGGCTTCGTGCCGGAAAAACATACCGATTTTATCTTGGCTGTAGTGGGGGAAGAGCTGGGTCTGTGGGGCACCTTGCTGGTATTGGGATTGTATTTGCTGATTTTGTGGCGCATTGCGGTGGTGGCCTATCTGGCCAGCGACCGCTATGGCTATTTGGTGTGCAGTGGCATATTCGGGATGTTTTTAACGTATATGCTGATTAATTTCGGCATGCTGATTGGTTTGTTCCCGGTGGCGGGGATTCCGCTGCCGTTTATCTCGTACGGAGGGTCCAACCTGGTGTCCAGTTTGTTGGCTTTGGGCACGGTGCAGTCGGTCTATGCCCGGCGCATTACCATGGGTTGAACCGGAAAAGGGTATGATAACAGCCCCAAAAATTTATAAAATGCGTATAGCGTTTACTGTGGCGGGTCCGTGGGACCACAAGCGCATTTTTGCGGCGCTGCGCCAAGCCGTGTTGCAAAGCGCATTGCCGTTTGAGCGGGCCAAAGTAAACCCAAACTGGCCCCGGCTGGCTTATGGCCCCGTATTGGGATACGGGCAATACAGCCTGGGCGAGTATGCCGATTTGTATTTTTCGTCCCCGGTCAAGGAGGACGAAGCGTTGGCCGCGCTAAACCGCGCGGCGCCGCAGGGAGTGCACGTTTTGCGCGCGTTACGCGTGCCGTATGCCTTGCCCTCGGTGCCCCAGTTGGCCGAAGTAATGCAGTATGGTGTGGAGGGGGATTTTTCGTCGCAGCAGCCCCTGCCCCCAGCGGAAGACTTTTTTGCAGCGAAACATATTTATGTAACGGAGCAAGCGCCCAATGGAATGAGCCTGCAGCAGGATCTCAGGCCGTATATCTTGCGGGTGCGGCAACCGCAGCCGGACAAACTGGAGCTGCTTTTGCAGCGTTGCGCGGACAAAACCGCCAAGCCCGAATATGTGGTGGCGGCTTGGTTGGGGTTGCCCGTGCAGACGCAGGAGCAGTTCACGTTGAAACATTTTAAATTTACCAGAGAAGCGTTGTACTGGCGCGATGCAGAGCAAAACCTGCACCCGGTGCAACCTTAAAGAGGATTTATCCGTATGAGTAAAAATATAGAAGAAGCGCCGAAGGTAGAGGTCATTGTAAACACCTCGTTTGAAGAAACGCGCATTGCCATTTTGGAAAATGACCGCATCAATGAATTGATGTGGGAGCGCAGAGGCTCGCTTAACATCGTGGGCAATATTTACAAAGCCACGGTGGAAAACGTATTGCCGGGCATTTCCAGCGCGTTTGCCAACATCGGTTATGAGAAAAACGCCTATCTGTATATTTCTGACATTTTGGGCGCAGACCGCAAAAATATTGATAAAGTGCTTAAAAAAGGCCAGCAAATTATGGTGCAGGTGGTCAAGGACGCTATCGGTACCAAGGGCATGAAGGTCACCATGGATGTTACCTTGCCGGGCCGTTATTTGGTGCTGACGCCGCACCAGAGCTTTGTGGGGGTGTCTAAAAATATTGAGGACAGCGAAGCCCGCCACAAACTCAATGACATTATGCAAGATTTAGCCGCCAAACATTTAAACGGCATGGGCTGCATTGTCCGCACGGAAGCGGAAGAAGCCACCAAGGATGAATTGGAACGCGAGGTGAAGTACCTCTACCGCCAGTGGCAGTCTATTTTAAAGAAATTTGAGACCTTGCCTTCGCCGGCCTTGTTGCACGAGGATATGGACGCTGTGCTGCAAGTGGCGCGTGACGTGCTGAGCGAAAACGCCAAAGTGTATTTGCTGGACAACAAAGCCGATTACGAACGGGTGTTAGATTTTGTGAAGAAGAACTCGCCAGAATTGGCCGACCGCGTGCAGCTCTATAAGGGCAAAACGCCGATTTTTGAAGCCTACGGCATTGAGCCGGAAATTGATAATTTGCGCAAAATCAAATTGCCCTTGCCCAATGGCGGCAGTATCATCATCCAAGAGGCCGAGTCCCTCTGCGCCATTGACGTTAACACGGGCAAATTTACGGGCAGCAAATCCCAAGAGGAAACCGTTACCCAAACCAATATTGAGGCCGCGCAAGAGATTGCCCACCAGTTGCGCCTGCGCAACATTGGCGGCATTATTGTGATTGACTTTATTGATATGCGCAAGGCCTCCAGCCGCCACCGCGTGGTGGAAGCCTTGGCCAATGCCGTGCGCGGAGACCGGGCCAAAATCCGCATTTTGCCCATTACCCGCTTGGGCTTGGTAGAAATGACCCGCGAACGCAAACGCGAAAGCACGGGCAGCTTTATCAGCGAGGAATGCCCGCAGTGTCACGGTTCGGGCCGGGTGCTGTCTGCAGAAAGCATGCGCATCAAAATCCAACGGGAAATTTACGATTTGACCAATGGCCGCCCCGGCGGCAATCTGCGCGTGGTGCTGCACCCGCTGTTGGCCGAAGCCATTAAAGAAAGACAGGCCGACATTGAGGAAAACATCCACCGCACGCTCAAAATCCAGTCCGACCCGCAGCTGCCGTGGGAAGATTATAAAATCGTCTTGGAGTAGTTTCCGCCCCGTGCGCTTTGGCCTATGAAGAAAGCCCTTTGGATGATACTGGCTCTTTTGTTTTCGTTTTCCCCTGTGTTGCATGCACAGGGGAAGACGGAGATTTGGGTGCTGGGCAAAAACAAAGGGACTGTCAATTCGCTGCAGGCCAACGGCGTCACGCTGGTAGACGCGCAAAAAACCGCCAAAAAATTGGGCGGCAGCGTGGAATTGTTCTCCGCCGCCAAACAAATCAAAATCGCTTTCCCGGGAATGTATGCCATTTTAAGCGCCCCGCTGGACGAAGCCATTGTCAATGCGGCTTCTGTCAAACTGCCGGGGGAAGTGGTGGCGTCTGGCGGCAAGCTGTATGTGCCGGTGCAATTTTTTATGTTGCCGCAGGTGCAAAAGGCCTTGGACCGTCAAATCACCTTTGAAAATAAGGCCTTGGTGGTAGAGAAAAACTTCACTTTATCCTACATAGCCAGTGAACAAAAGCCCAGCTATACCCGCTTGAAATTGCAAACCCGCGGTTTGCCTACGCCGACGGCCGAGCAACCCAATGGCCATACGGTGCAGGCGGTTTTCCCGGGGGCGGTGCTCAAGCGCAATGTCAGTTTGCGGCCCAAAGATTCCTTTGTGCGTTCTTTTTCTTTGACCCAGCGGGGCAAAGATGTGGTGCTCAAGGTCATCTTGGGCAAGAAAGGCAAAGTGTGGCGCTTAACGCCCGAGAGAGGCGAGCTGGTCTTTACCGCGGCCGCCCGGAAATTGCCGACGATTTCCGTCGCGCCCGCAGCCCAACCGGCGGTCCAAGAGGCAGAAGAGTTGGATTTGACCCCGTCCGTCATTGCCGAGGAAGAGGCCCGGCAGCCCACCCTTTCGCCCGCGCGGGAACAGCCTGTGGTCAAACCCGCTCCCACCCCGGTGCTGACTCCGTCCGTGTCGGCGGTGAAAGAGCCGCACAAAATGCGCATTGTGATAGACCCCGGTCACGGCGGCAAGGACCCCGGTGCCGTTCGCCGCGGCAGCGCCAAGGAAAAGGATTTAAATTTGGCTGTTGCCAAGCATTTGTACAATTATCTGAAAAAGCAGGGACTGGAAGTGCGCCTCACGCGCGATAACGACACCTTTGTGACCTTGGCCGGACGCAGCAAAATGGCCAATGAATTTAAGGCGGACTTGTTTGTGTCCGTGCATACCAATGCCGCCAAGCGCAGCGCGGCCAACGGATTTGAAGTGTACTTCCGCTCCGACAAAGCCACCGACAAAGAGGCCGCCGAAGTGGCCGCCTTTGAAAACGAAGCCTTGCAATACGAAGAAACCCACTACAGTTTTGTGGATAAATTGCTGGAATCTTTGGCCAAGAACGAGTATATGAATGAAAGCTCCAAACTGGCCGGCCACGTGCGCAATTATGTATACAAAGAGCCGGGTATCGGCATTGCGGTGCGGCAGAATAGCTCCATCCGCCAGGCCAACTTTTATGTGTTGCGCGGGGTGAAGGCCCCGGCCATTTTGGTGGAAATGGGCTATGCCAGCAGCCCCAAAGACCGCGCCCGCCTCAACAACAAGGCCGCCCAAAAACGCATGGGCGAAGGCATTGGCAAGGGCATTGTGTCTTATGCCAAGGCCGAGGGTTGGCTGAAGAAATAAACTCTTTGAAAGGGAAAATAAAACCGCCCCGGGGAAATCTTCTCCGGGGCGGTTTGGTAGATTGCAGATTATTTATAGATCAGCACGGCGGGTAAATCACTCCGATGGAAACCGAGCTTATCAATCTCACAAAAAGCTTGTGCGTACTCAAATGCTTGGCCCGCTGGCACCGTCGCATTCAGCGTGTAAGTGATTTCGGGGGACACTTTTACAGCATACATGGACTGAGGCCCTATGGTGGCTATCACGAAAGGTTCCTTGGCGTTTTTGTCGTCTCCCGGCTTCAAATCTTTATATTGGCAAGAAACAATCACAAAGTTGGGAATGGCTCCACTCTTAACGCTTCGCAACATACTGTTAAAGTACCAATTTTGTTGTTCTTTTTGCTCATTGGCTAACGGGCGCAGGGGCTTCTCATTGGCAAAAGCGCGCACGGTGATATGGCCTTTTTCATCGGCATAAACCAAGGCGGATCTGTTATTGTGGGCAGGCTCGGCAACCGCATGAAGTTTTTTGCCAGCCAAGGAAATAGAATCAGGGATGCTCTTCGCTTTGGCTTTTCCTTGCGCCAATACGCCTACGCTGGCCAAGGCTAATACCAGAATAGCTAAAATCCATTTTTTGTTCATAAGATTTCTCCTTGGAGTTGGGATGTCCTCTCTTATACTATAGCATAAAAATGGCAGAAAACAAGGGTTTTTGTCCGTGGCCGGGCTGCAAATTGTACAATAAATAAGATGAGAATTTTCTTTTCTTTATTTTGGATTTTTGCCAAAATCGGCCTGTTTACCCTCGGGGGCGGGTATGCCATGCTGCCCCTGATAGAGGCCGAAATTGTAGATAAACACCATTGGATAGACAAAAAAGAATTTTTGGATTTGACTGCCATGGCCCAAGCGGCCCCCGGCATTTTGGCGGTGAATATGGCCATTTTTATCGGATATAAACTGGCCGGACTGCCCGGGGCGGTGGTGACCACCTTGGGGGCTGCGCTGCCCTCGTTTATTATCATTTTGTTGATTGCGCTTTTCTTTCATAATTTCCGCCAAAATGAAACGGTAGCCCGCATTTTTATGGGTATTCGCCCCGCGGTGGTGGCGCTGATTGCAGTGCCGGTGCTGCGCTTGTCTAAAACCGCCGGGATTACGTGGAAGAGTGCCTGGTTCCCGTTGCTTTGCGCTTTGGCGGTGTGGCTGGGCCGGGTATCGCCAGTGTATGTGGTGCTGCTGGCGGGGCTAAGCGGTTGGCTGTTTTGCCGGGGGAAAGCCAAATGATTTATTGGCAACTGTTTAAAACCTTTTTTAAAATTGGCCTGTTCAACTTTGGCGGCGGGTACCCGATGATTTCGTTTATCCAAAATGAAGTGGTGCTCAAGCACGGCTGGCTGGGCACGGCCGAATTTACCGACATGGTGGCCGTGAGCCAAATGACCCCCGGGCCGGTGGGCATTAATATGGCCACGTACACCGGCTTTGCCGCCACGCAAAGCCCGTGGGGGGCGGCGGTGGCCACGGTGGCGGTGTGCTTGCCCTCGTTTGTAATTATGATTGTCATCACGCATTACTTTTTTAAATGCCAAGACACCCCGGCGGTCAAAGCGGTGTTTAAGGGGTTGCGCCCGGCGATTATTGGGCTGATTGCCGCCGCGGCCTTGGTGCTGTGCGACGGGGAAAATTTTGTGGATTACAAAAGCGTGCTGCTCTTTTGCGCGGCCTTCTTTGCACTGGTGAAATGGAAGCTGCATCCCATTGCGCTGATTGCGCTGGCTGGACTAAGCGGCTGGCTGTTGTATTAAATTGAAACTATTTTAGTGGCAGAGGCTCCGACGAAGGACCTCTGCTTTTTTATGGAAAAATAGGTCTTTAGACCTAAAAGTTAGGTAGGCCTAAATTTATTTGTTAGGCAAAACTAACTTTTGGTATAATTTATGTATCAAAGGAGAAAAGAATATGAGAAACAATGCATTCAAACTGATCTTATCAATTGCGCTGTTGGCCGGCACCACCGGGGGGTGGAGTGCCACCGCCGCAGAGCAAACGGCAGCCCGCAATCTTACGCGGGCGGTCCAAGGCCAAGTGGCCCAAGCCAACCAAGAGCTGACCTTGGCCCAAAAAGTGGGGCTGGTCAGCGTGCAAGCTACGTGGGAGCGCTGCGAAATTAAAGAATACCGCAACCGCCGCGGGAGCATGTGGAAACAATCTAAAACCATTCGCATCCCTTGGAACTGCCAAGAAGTGCGCACGGAATGTGCGGCCGTAGAGGCCAATGGACACCTTTTAGTGCCTGCAGCGTGCTTTTACGCAGAGGAGCAAGAGGATGAACGCGTTCAGCTTACGGGGGCCATGCTGGTCAAGGCCAACGGCGCCAAGCGTTCTGTTTTAAAAGCTTTTCAAGGCAGAGCCAAAGATTTCGCAGTCTTTGCACTGAAATAGTCAGCCAGCCGTTGGGGGGAAAGATAGGCAAGCCGGGAAACGGCTTGCCTATTTTGTCGTTATCCATATCGTCATTCCCGCGGTGGCGGTCCGCAGGGCTCGGGAATCTCAGCCTTATTTTTTTGCCGTTTATTTTTGTTTTGTCGTCGTAGAAGTTGGCAACCCTTTTTAAAACACTTGCACAATGTTTTTTTTTTGATAAATTTTGCGTATAGGCAAAATTTATCAAAAAAGGAACCCCACTATGAAAAATCGTTCTATGGGCCGTTTAGGCCGGTTATTTAATGCCGTCATCCCCGGGGTTGCGGCGTGCAACGCTCGGGGATCTCAGCCCCTTAAAAACACGACGAGGTTCCCGATAACGACCTTCGGGAATGACGTAAGGAGAGTGTGGTTAAGCGGCTTTA
>CAVHDF010000012.1:0-30307 GCA_963634865.1 Eggerthellaceae bacterium | reverse complement strand
ATTGTGCAAGTGTTTTAAAAAGAGTTGCCAACTTCTACGACGACAAAACAAAAATGAACGACAAAAACTATACGGCTGAGATTCCCGCTAACAGCCTGCGGGAATGACGGCATGGATGGAACGACAAAGCAGTTATAAAACAAGGTCATGCTGGAAGGTTTTTGTCCAGCATCTGTCGTGTTTTCTTATTTTTATAACAACAGACCCTGGACTACGACCTTCCAGGGTGACGGCCTGAGAGGAAAAGGCCGTTTATAAAACGTCGTCATCCCCGAGTGTTTCTATCGGGGATCTCAACCGCTTTCGCCGTTATCAAATTGGAATCATGCTGAGGTGTCTCTGCTCAGCATCTTCCATTTTCCCTGTCGTTTATTTAATAAAGGCAACAACCACGACCAGAAAAATGGAAAATCCTGAACTACGACATTTCAGGATGACCTCTTATTTGATTTAACGACAAAAAGACGAACGACCACAAGGCTAAGATTCCCGATTACGACCTTCGGGAATGACGACATTGATAAGGGCCGTTCGCCGTTTACACAGCGGCCATCGGAGCGCCGATAAAAAATAAAATTTCATACCAAAATCCGCCTTTTGTTTGAGCCGCTAACAAGCGGCGAGTTAAAGGCGGACTAAGAAAATTTTATTTTTTATGCTCCGCAGGCCCGCGGGGCCTTTTGGTCCTTTTCTGCCCTAGAGAAAAGGACATCCATCCGCAGGGCCTTTTGCTTACTTTTCTGCCCTGGAGAAAAAGTAAGATATTCCGCGGGGCCTTTTGGGTCATTTCCTTCCCAGAGAAAAAGACATAAAAAAGGATGCCGGGGGGTTCATGCCCGGCATCCAAGTAGGAGGAGTTGATGAATGTAAGGTAAAAATCAACTAAAGCTCACGCCCAAATGCAAGCTGGCGTAACGCTCCGTATTGTAAAGCTCAATATCGCTTAAGGTGTTAAAATCTCTAAATTCACGCTTGACCCAAGAGATTTCCCGTTCCAAGCGGCGTTTCTTCATCACTTGCACTTTACGGGTTAAAATCAAATTCGTTTTCATAAGTCCCCCCTTTGCCACTAGGGTTTTGTTTGCCTTGCTATATTAATAGAATATCTTTTCCGATGAAAAACAAACAGGGTCATTGGGCCCAGCACGCCCCTTTTTTTGGGCCCAGCCTTCCCCCTCGGCCAGACCCAGAGACATTTGGGCCTTTGGGCCCACCCCGGCACACTTAGCAGCTTAGCGGTACATACGCCCCCTGCCCACCCTTAAAAAAGGTTAGAGCAAAAAAATTTCCTTTTATAGCGGAAATATAATA
This sequence comes from Eggerthellaceae bacterium, assembly GCA_963634865.1. Lineage (GTDB taxonomy): Bacteria > Elusimicrobiota > Elusimicrobia > Elusimicrobiales > Elusimicrobiaceae > Avelusimicrobium. The sequence goes on along the minus strand of CAVHDF010000012.1, from coordinate 28,996 downwards.
CAATATGGGAGTGTAAAACCTGTTCAGCGAGGCCCAGGCTGCGGCCCCGCTTGTACCTATTATGGAGAATAACATGGCAAAAAAAACTGTGAAAAAAACTGCCAAGAAAGCCGCAAAAACCAATAAAATGGTATACGCTTTCGGCGGCGGCAAAGCCGACGGAAACGGCAAGATGAAAGAACTTTTAGGCGGCAAAGGCGCCAACCTGGCTGAAATGGCCGGCCAACTCAAACTGCCCGTCCCCCCGGGATTTACCATTACCACCGAAGTTTGCACCTACTACTGGAACAACAAAAAAACGTACCCCAAAACCTTAAAAGCCGATGTAGAAGCCAACCTCAAAAAAGTTGAAAAACTGACCAAAAAAGAATTCGGTTCGGAAAAGAACCCACTCTTGGTGTCTGTACGCTCCGGCGCGCGCGCCTCTATGCCGGGTATGATGGAAACCATTTTGAACATCGGTCTGACGGAAAAAACCATTCCGGGCATGATCGCCAAAACCCAGGACGAACGCTTTGTGTACGACGCCTACCGCCGTTTGATTATGATGTACTCCGACGTCGTCATGGAAAAAGCCGCTGGCATTGAGCCCAAAGACGGCGAAGGCATCCGCAAAATCTTAGACGGCATGCTGGGTGAACTCAAAAAGAAATTGGGCGTAACCGACGACACCCAAATCCCCGCCGAAGAACTCAAAAAACTGTGCGTAGAATTTAAAAAGACGGTCAAAAAAGTGTTGGGCAAAGAATTCCCCGACAACCCGACCGAACAACTTTGGGGCGCTATCGGCGCGGTGTTTGCCTCCTGGAACGGCAAACGCGCCATCGCCTACCGCAATATTGAAAATATCCCGCACGATTGGGGCACGGCCGTTAACGTGCAAACCATGGTATTTGGCAACATGGGTGAAACCAGCGCCACCGGCGTGGCCTTTACCCGCAACCCGGGCAACGGCGACAGCCACTTCTACGGCGAATACCTCATCAACGCCCAGGGCGAAGATGTGGTGGCCGGCATCCGCACCCCGTCCCCGATGAACAAATGGTCTTCCAATGCGCACTCGGCCCACTTGCCAACCTTGGAAAAGACCATGCCCAAAGTCTACAAAGAATTGGACGCTATCCAAAAACGCCTGGAAAAACACTTCCACGACATGTTGGATATTGAATTTACCATTGAACACGGCACCCTGTGGATGTTGCAGTGCCGCGTGGGCAAACGCAACGGTACGGCCGCCGTGCAAATGGCGCTGGACATGCTCAAAGAACGCTTGATCAATAAAGAAACCGCCGTCTTGCGCGTGACCCCGCACCAATTGGGAGAACTGTTGCTGCCCGCCATTGACCCCAAAGCCGAAGCCGCCGTCAAACCCGTGGCCAAAGGCTTGCCGGCCGGTCCCGGCGGCGCCAGCGGCAAAATCGTTTTCAATTCCGACGACGCTATCAAATTGCAAGCCGCCGGAGAAAACGCCATTTTAATCCGCGAAGAAACCAACCCCGAAGACATTGAAGGCATGCGCGCCGCTGCCGGTATTTTGACCCAGCGCGGCGGGATGACCTCCCACGCGGCCTTGGTGGCCCGCGGTTGGGGCAAATGCTGCATCGTGGGCTGCAGCGAGCTGGAGCTCAACCCGGCCAAAAAGACCGTCACCATGGGCGGAAAAACCTACAAAGAAGGCGACTTCTTGACCCTCAACGGCACCAAAGGCTGGGTGTATGACGGCGCTTTGAAGATGTTGGAAGCGGGCGAAGGCAATAAAAACTTGGCCGCTTTCCTCAAATTGGCCGACTCTATCCGCACCATGAAAGTGCGTGCCAACGCCGATACGCCCGAAGACGCCGCCAATGCGCGCAAATTCGGCGCCGAAGGCATTGGGTTGTTCCGCATTGAACATATGTTCTACGGCAAAAATTCCGATGCGCCGTTGTTCATCTTGCGCAAAATGATTTTGGCCGGCAATGAAATTGAACGCCAAGCCGCCGTCAACGAACTCTTCCCGTACATGAAGAAGAGCATCAAGGAAACCATTAAAGCCATGGCCCCCTATAGCGTGACTATCCGCTTGATGGACCCCCCCTTGCATGAGTTCGTGCCGACCTTGCACGCCAAACAGCTGGAATTGGCCAAAGCCTTGGGCATTGATATGAAAACTTTCCAAGACCGCGCCGCCGGCTTGCACGAGGTCAACCCGATGATGGGTCACCGCGGTATCCGCTTGGGCGTAACCTACCCCGAAATCACGGAAATGCAATCGCGCGCCATTTTTGAAGCGGCTGCCGAGCTGATTAAAGAAGGCGTCAAAGCCGTGCCCGAAGTGATGATCCCGCTGACCTGCGACGTGAATGAAATCGTCAAACAAAAAGCCATCATCCGCCGCGTGTACGAAGAAGTCGTTGCCAAGACGAAAGTGAAAAAATTGAACTTCTCCGTCGGCACGATGATTGAAATCCCGCGTGCGGCCGTGTTGGCTTATGAAGTGGCCGGCGAAGCGGACTTCTTCTCCTTCGGCACCAACGACTTAACGCAAATGACCTTCGGGTTCTCCCGCGATGATATCGGCTCTTTCTTGCCGGAATACCTCAAACAAGGTATTTTGGAAGCCGATCCGTTCCAAACCTTGGACCAGCGCGGCGTGGGCATGCTCATTGAGCACGCCGTAGCCGAAGGCCGCGAAGCCAAGCCGAACCTCAAAGTCGGCATCTGCGGTGAACACGGCGGCGACCCCGAAAGCGTGGAATTCTGCCACCGCGAAGGGTTCACCTACGTCTCTTGCTCTGCCTTCCGCGTACCCATTGCCCGCTTGGCCGCTGCGCAAGCCGCTGCCAAAGAGGCCTTGGCCAAAAAGAGCAAATAAGCCGTTTGAACTTACAAAAAACCCGCCACATCAGGCGGGTTTTTTGTATAATAAAAAAAGGCCTAACGGTCTATTTTATCCTAGGAGAAAAACATCATGAAGAAAGTATTGTTTGCGGCTTTGTGCGCTGCGGCCTTGTGCGCCTGCGCCACCCCCCGCACCGAAGTAGGCGCTGCCTTGTTCAGCCAGACCCAACAACCCATGTTGGTCACGGGCAACAGAGGCGCCAAAGTAGGTAAGGCTTGCGCCACCAACATCTTGGGCTTGCTGATCTCAGGCGATATGTCCGTAGAAGCCGCCAAGAAAAACGGCCGCATTACCCAAGTAGCCACCGTGGACAAAGACATTAAGAGCTATGCTGTTTATGCCGAAGTCTGCACGGTCGTTACCGGTCAATAAGCTCTGTAAGCTTTTTGAAATCCGCCGCTTTAACGCGGCGGATTTTTTATTGCCTCTTTACCTCTAGCGCCTAGATTTACTAAAATAACATTATGAATGCGTTTCCCATTATCGTATCTTCGCCCTCCGGCGGCGGTAAAACCACCGTGGTGCAGCGGCTGCTTAAAGGCAACCGCACATTGGCACGCGTTGTGACCGCCACCACCCGCGCCCCGCGCGACGGGGAAAAGAACGGGCGGGATTACCATTTTTGGACGGAAAAGCAGTTCCTGTCCGCCGTTGAAAAAGGCCAAATGCTGGAATGGGCCCGCGTGCATGCGCACTATTACGGCATTCCCAAATCGTCGGTGGACGGCTTGATGAAAAAAGGCATTTGCCCGGTGCTGGTCATAGACGTGCAAGGGGCTAAAACGGTATCTGCAAAATACCCCCAGGCAGTCAAGATTTTCATCGTGCCGCCCAGCTTGCAGGTGCTTAAAGAGCGCATTGCCGCCCGCAAAGACCATACGCAAGACGTGGCGCTGCGTTTAAAGACCGCCCAAAAGGAATTAAAGGAAATCAAGCATTACGATTATGCCGTGCTCAACGACGTGCTGAAAAACGCCGTCCAAGACACCAAGGCCATTGTCCGCGCGGAACAACTAAAAACCGGGCGGCAGTTGAAAAATTTGAAACAGTCTAAAATCATTTAGAGGGAGCAAAAAATGTCTAACATTCAAAACGACAAAGTTTTTGAGTCCGAGCTGATGAACTTTGACGGCGACCGCTACGACGTAGTGGTGCTGGCGTCCATCTGGGCCAAAGAGCTCAAAAAACAAGCCGAATACAAAAATCAGCCCAATGCCGTCGTCATCAAAGTGGCGCTGGATGATATTTTGTCGGGCCGCATGAGCAAAGACGCCGTGCTGGAAGTCAGCCGCAAAAACTTGGAAGCGGAACTGAAAGCCCAAGAAGAAGCCCGCAAAGAAGCCGAACGCAAAGCCAAAGAGCCCATGAGACTCTAATATGAAAGACAGCGTGCGCGCGTTGGCGGCGGAGTTTAAAGAATTTCTCCGCACCCGGGAAGAAGACGATTTGATGCCGGCGGCCCAAAAGGCCGCCGCGCACGCATCTGCCCCGCACGCCGCCGCGGCTCCGGCTGCGCAGGACCATTTAACCATAGAGTTTGCCCGCGCCGCCAAACCGGCTGCCGCCGCGCAAGCCCCCGCGCACCCGCTCCCGCAGCCGCCCCAACCGGCGCCCGCGGAAACGGCGGTCTGCGCAACCGAACCGTCACCCGCTCAGTCCCCCACGGAGGCCCCCATGAACGCCACAGAAAAGCAAGCCCTTTTAGATAAAATCGCAGAGGAAATCCGTGCGTGCAAACGCTGCCCGTTGGGCGAAACCCGTTTAAACGCCGTCCCCGGCGAGGGCAACCCGGCCGCAGAATTGATGTTCATCGGCGAAGGCCCCGGCTTTGATGAAGACCATAAAGGCCGCCCGTTCATCGGCCGCGCCGGACAGCTTTTAGACAAGATGATTGCCGCCATGGGTCTAACGCGCGAGCAGGTGTTTATTGCCAACATCGCCAAATGCCACCCCATGGTCAACCCCACCAACCCGGAGGCGCACGGTAATGACCGCGCCCCCAACCAGGGCGAAATCGCCGTCTGCCGCAAATACATTGAGCGGCAAATTGCGGCCATTTCCCCCAAATACATCGTGGCGTTGGGCGGCGTGGCGGCCAAGGCGCTCATCAGCGACACCAAATCCTTGGGCGCGCTGCGCGGAAAATTTCACTTGTTACATTTAGACAGCGTGGAGCTCAAAGCCCCCGTGCAAATTCTGGCCACCTATCACCCGGCCGCCCTGCTGCGCAACCCCAATTGGAAAAAGGACGCTTGGGCGGATTTGCAAATGGTCATGGCGGCCATGGGCCTCAAACGCCCGCAGGCGTAGTATGTACTGCAAGGTGGTCTTTGACGTACCCCTGGATAGGGATTTTGACTACCGCGTACCGCCGGAGCTGGAAAGCGCCGCGCAGCCCGGGGTGCGCGTTACCGCACCATTTGGCCCCATGTTGACCACCGGGCTCATTACACAAATTATTCCTTCCCCCTCTTTTGATTTAGACAAAATTAAAGATATTGAGTGCGTGCTGGACCCGAAGCCGGTTTTTGGCTCGGATTTGTTTCCGCTGGCGCAATTTATCAAAAAAAATTGGGGCGGGCCCATTGGACAAATTCTCTTTGCCTTGGTGCCCCCGCAAGCCTATTTTAAATTGGCCGAGCCGGACCCCCTGCCCCCGCTGCATCTCAACACGCCCACTTTTTCACTCAGCCCGGACCAACAAAATGCCTGGCAAACCCTGCGCAACGATTTAAATACAGGCTTTCATTCGGTGCTTTTAAGCGCACCCGCTTCCTATGGCAAGACGGAAATTATCCTGCGCCTGGCCGAGGAAGTGCTGCAAAATTGCGGCCAAGCGCTCATCACCCTGCCGGACGTACTGGCTGCGCAAAACTTCGCCCAAAGCCTGCAAACGCGCTTTGGAGCCGGTTATGTCATGTGCTGGCACAGCCGGATGTTGCTCAGCCAAAAGAAAAAGTTTTTCTCACGCATTTGTTCCGGCCAGCCCGGGTTGGTGATTTCGGCCCGCTCCGGGGGGCTGCTTCCCTTTAAAAATTTGCGGTTGGCGGCCATGCTGGAAGAAGAAAACGACAATTATAAACAAGAGGAAAACAAGCCCTTCTTCCACTTGCGCGATTTGTTGGCAGCGCGTTGCCGGCGGCACGAAGCTTTGTTTGTGGCCGTGTCGGACACGCCCTCTTTGGAAACGCTGCACGCCGTGCAAACCGGGGCTATGCGGGAAATTCGCCTGCAGCAGGCCTTGCCCGGCCGCCACTTTGCCCTGCAAACCAAAGTGACCCCCAAAAAAGGCGAGCGTTCGGCTTTGTTGTCTGACTTTTTGCTGGAGCAACTCAAGGATAATTTGCAAGCCAAGCAGGCCAGCTTGCTCATCTTAAACCGCCGCGGCTATTCCAATGCATACTATTGTTTAAACTGCGGGGCCTATGCCAAGTGTAAAAAATGCGGCGCCATTTTGGCGCGGGAAAAAACCAAAGAAGGCGAGGACCACTTGATTTGTAAAAAGTGCGGCCACCAAGAAAGCTTGGACCAGACCTGCCCCCAATGCCAAAATAAAATTTTCAAATCCCGCGGCGGCGGTACGCAAAAAATCGTGACCGAGCTCAACAAACTTTTCCCGGCAATGCGCGTGCTGCGCCTGGACTCGGACACCTTAAAGAACAAAGACGGCCAAGGCCACGCCGTACAACAAGCTCTAGACGCCGCCCAAGTGGACGCCGTGGTGGGAACGCGGCAAGCGTTGGAAGCGGCCAACTCCCCCCGAGTGACGCTGGCGGCGGTTTTGGATGCGGATTTGGAGCTGGACAGCCCCGATTTCCGCGCTTCGGAAAAATTAGGCCAGCTGCTGTTTAAGCTCAAAAACCGCTTGGCCGCCCGCCCCAACGGACGGCTGGTAATACAAGCCCCGTCGGCTGACATTTACCCGTTTGAAGCCCTGCAAACCACGTATGAAAGCGCCGCGCAAGAGGAACTTTTGGCGCGGGAAAGCTTTGCCTATCCGCCGTTTGTCAACGTGGTCAAGGTACTGCTCAAAAGCAAGGACAAAACCCTGTTGCAGGCCGAAACGGCCCGCGTTATGCAGGCGGCCGCACCTTTTTGCAGCCAAACCCTGGGCCCCGTCTATACCGGGAAAAAGACCGACGCGCTCAAAAAGCAATACGTTTTATTCAAAACGGATACGGCCCACTACGAAAATTTGGTCCGCGCTTTAGACCAGCTCAAACCCTCTAAAAAAACGGATTTTAAAATCACGGCCGACCCGTACGATTTTTATTAAACGGCGCATTTTCTCTTACGCGCGCGTTTATGCTACAATAGAAAAAGAATATTTTTGTGAGGAAATTATGAATATTGAAGAACAAATTTCATTTTTAACCCGCGGTTGCGTGGACGTAGTCAACAAAGAAGGACTGCAAAAAAAATTGGAAAGCGGTAAAAAACTAAAAGTAAAATTAGGTTGCGACCCTACCAGCGCCGACCTGCACTTGGGGCACAGCGTGGCCTTGTCTTTGCTGCGCCGCTTTCAAGATTTGGGGCACACCGCCGTGCTGGTCATTGGTGATTTTACCGCCGCCGTGGGCGACCCCTCCGGCCGCGATTCCACCCGCCCCGTTTTGCCGCGGGAAAAGATTTTAGAGAACGCCAAAACCTACACCGAGCAAGCCTTTAAAGTGTTGGACCCGTCCAAAACCGAAATCCGCTTTAACAGCGAGTGGCTGGACCCCTTTGTAACGGGCAAAGACCTGTTGCAAACGCTGCAAAAGGTCACGGTGGCGCAGGTATTGGAACGCGACGATTTTAAAAAACGCATGAAAGAAGGCAGCCCCATTACGCTGTTAGAAGTGCTCTACAGTTTGTTCCAAGGGCAAGACTCAGTGGCGCTCAAAGCAGACGTGGAGCTGGGCGGCACAGACCAAATTTTCAACCTACTCGTCGGCAGACAGCTGCAAAAACAAAACGGACAAGAACCGCAGGTGGCCATGACGGTGCCTTTGTTGGTGGGCATTGACGGCGTGAAAAAGATGTCCAAGTCGTACGGAAACTATGTAGGTCTTAATGACGCGCCCAACGATATGTTCGGCAAATTGATGTCCGTATCCGACGAGCTGATGATGAGCTACTATGAACTGTTGACCTCGGAAAACTTGGCCGATATCCGCGCCATGCACCCCATGGAAGCCAAAAAGAAATTGGCCGGGCTGCTGACGGAGCGGTTTCATGGCAAAGAGGCGGCCGTCGCCGCGCGCGAAAATTTTGAAAAAGTTTTTTCCAAAAAAGAAAACCCCGACGATATGCCGGTCTTTAAAACAACCGACGGCGTGATGCTTTCGGCGGCATTGTTTGAAGCCAAAGCCGCGCCCAGCAAAAACAAAGCCCGCGCGCTGATTGAACAAGGCGCCGTGCGCTTGAACGGCCAAAAAATCACGCAGGACGGTCCCTTCAACTTTCACGACGGGGACGTGCTGCAGGCGGGCAAACGGGCGTTTTTTAAACTCATGCACTAACTAACGAGGACGAATGAACAAACGGGTCTGCATTTTTTCGGCTGTATTTATTTTGGCGCTGGTGGGACTGGGGCTGTTTATCAAACTGCATTATTTGCAGGACGGCACGCCGCTGGTGTTTGAAATCCAGCCCGGGCAGACCGCCGGCCAGGTGGCGCACAACCTCAAGGAAAAGGGCGTTATCAAAAGCGCTACTTGGTTTAAGCTGATGTTCAAGTTGTCTTCCTCGGCCAAAGACTTAAAAGCCGGCAAGTATGATTTGCGCACCAACATGCCGGGCGAAAGCGTGCTCAACTGCATCAAGAGCGGCCAGTGTTTGCACCTGACCAAACTGACCACGCTGGAAGGGTGGCGCAGCGAGGAAATTGCCGAAATGTTGGGCGAGCACAACATTACCCGCCCGCAAGCGTTTTTGGACATTGTACGCAAGCGCGATTTGGAAGGCAAGCTCTTCCCCTCCACCTACTATTTTGCCGAAAATACCCCCGCTTGGGCGGTGGTGGACGCCATGCTGGCGCAATACAACCGGCGCGTCAAACCGCTGCTAAAAAAATACCCGACCCCATTGACCGAAAAGGAAGTGCTCACAGTGGCGTCTATCGTAGAGCGCGAAGCCATTTACCACGACGAGCGGCCCAAAATTGCCGCAGTCTATTTAAACCGCCTAAAAATCGGCAAACGCTTGGAGGCCGACCCGACCGTGCAGTACGCGCTGGGCTTTAACTTGCGCGAAAACCGCTACTGGAAAAAGGGGTTGACCTACCGCGACCTGCGCGATCCATCCCCCTACAATACCTACCGCCACAACGGGTTGCCCCCCGCACCGATTGCCAACCCGAGTTATGAGTCGGTCCTGGCGGTGCTGCAACCGCAGCCGGATTTTGAGGCGTTGTACTTCGTGGCCGACAATACCGGCCGGCACGACTTCAGCCGCACCTACAACGAACACCTCATCAAGAAAAACAAATACAAACTGCAGAAATAAAAGTTTAGCACTTGCAAAAAGCCCCGTAAAATACGGGGCTTTTTACTTTTTAATCTTTATACGCCAAGGGACGCAAGGAATTGAGCACGGCCAAAATGGATACACCCACATCGGCAAATACCGCTTCCCATAAGTTAGCCAGCCCGGCCGCACCCAAAGCCAGCACCGCCGCCTTGACCCCCAGCGAGAACCAAATATTTTGCTTTACCACCCGCAGCGTAAAACGGCTCAAGCGCACTGCCTGCGGGATTTTGGCGGGATTGTCATCGGTTAGCACCACATCAGCCGCCTCTACGGCCGCGTCCGAGCCCAGGGCCCCCATGGCAATGCCCGCATCGGCCCGCGCCAAGACAGGTGCGTCGTTAATACCGTCTCCGGCAAAGAGCAAGGTCCGCCCCGGGGTCTTTTCCTTGAGCAACTGCTCCACCCGGGCCACCTTGTCAGCAGGCAACAGCCCGGCGTAAAATTCATCCACACCCGCTTGCTGCGCCACCGCTTGCGCGGCCGATTCACGGTCCCCAGTCAGCATGACCACCTTAGAAAATCCGGCCTGTTTCAGCTCCGCCACGGCGCGCGGCGTATCGGGTTTAAGCTGGTCAGATAGCGCAATGTACCCGGCATATTTTCCGTCCACCCGCACAAACACCGCCGTGCCTTGGGCGGCCGACGGAGTTTTAAACTCCGCCCCCATACCGCTGACGCCCCCGGCAAAAACCTCTTGCCCGTCCACACGCACGCTGACCCCGCGGCCCGCTTGCTCGCACACCTCACCCAGCCGGGCGTGGTCTATGCCTTGCCCATAGGCCTTGCACACGGCGGCGGCAATGGGGTGATTGGAGGTGCTTTCTGCATAGGCGGCCAACTCAAGCAGCCGCTGGGCCGTAAACCCTTCCACAGGAAACACCCCGCTGACGGCAAAGCGTCCCGTGGTCAAGGTGCCCGTCTTGTCAAAGACCATCATTCCCCCGTGGGCCAGCGCCTCTAAACTGCCGCTGCCTTTGAGCAATACCCCGCGCCGGGCCGCCGCGCCAATACCGCCGAAAAATCCCATCGGCACCGAGAGCACCAGCGCACACGGGCAAGAAATCACCAAAAAGACCAAGGCGCGGTACACCCAATCCTTCAGCTGCGCCTGCGGCACCAACAAAGGCGGCAACACCGCACACAGCACCGCCGCAATGACCACTACCGGGGTATAATACCGCGCAAAACGCGTGATAAACCGCTCCGTCGGCGTTTTTTTGGAAGCGGCGTTTTCCACCAATTCCAAAATCCGGGCCACGGCCGAACTGGCATACGGACGCAGCGCCCGCATATGCAAAACACCGTCTAAAGAAATCACACCCGAAAGAACTTCCACCCCTGCCGACACTTCCACCGGGGCCGACTCGCCCGTCAGGGCCGAGGCGTCCGTCAAAGCGCGCCCTTGCAGCACCACCCCGTCTAAAGGTACCCGCTCACCGGGCTTAACCAAAAAGACCGTCCCGGCCGCTACCTGCTCGGGAGCAACCTCTTTCCAGTCACTGCCCTCTTGCACGCGCACCCGCTGCGGTTTTAAATCCATCAGCGCCCGCACGGAGCGGCGGGAGCGGTCCTGCGCCCAATCCATAAAGAACTCCCCCGTCTGATAAAACAACATCACGGCCGCCGCCTCGGGATATTCGCCAATGGCAAAGGCACCCGCCGTCGCCAATGCCATGAGGAAGTTTTCATCTAAAAAATCCCCGCGGAACATATGCCGCACGGATTTAAGCAGCACCTCCGCCCCGCACAACAGGTACGCCGCCACAAACAACGCCGTACGCGCGGCCCCCGCCGGGCACACCCAAGCCGCGGCAAACAGCACCGCACCTAAAATAATTTTCATCAGGTCTTTATTCATAAGTTCACTCCTGCACGTGGTCCAACCCTTGTTTAAAAATGCTTTCTACGTGGCCGTCGGCCAAGCTGTAAAAAATCGTCTTGCCTTCGCGGCGGCTTTTGACCAGTTTGCTTTGTTTTAAAATGCGCAACTGGTGCGACAGGGCCGACTGGCTCACGCCCAACAGCGCGGCCAAATCCAGCACGCACAGCTCCCGCTTGAGCAACAAGGACAAAATGCGCACCCGCGTAGAATCGGCAAACATTTTGTACAAATCGGCCAAGTCAAACAGGATTTCCTCGGCGGGTTGGGCCGACGAAAGACTGCGCGCCTGCGCGGCGGTTAAGTGTAAAAAAACGGGGGAAGTATTTTTCTTCATCAATTCCTCTAAGGTGACGGCAAAGCCGCTGGATATATTAAACATATGAACATTTGTTCATATATAGTTTACAACACTTCCCGCTTTTTGTCAACTCCCTAAAAAGTCCCCCCAATAAAAATAATCTTTTTTCTGCTGTTCCCGGCCATAGAATTTATTTATAATATAGGAAAGAAAACTCCCCGGGCCGCCGGGACAGGAGGGGTCATGGATATCACTACCTTAAACAAGCAGGTGCAGCAAGAAAGTTTATTCTTGCAGGATTTAAAGCGGGAAGTGGGCAAGGTCATCGTTGGGCAAGAGGCCTTGATAGAAAAAATGCTGGTGGCGCTGCTGGCTGACGGGCACATTCTGATTGAAGGCGTGCCGGGTCTGGCCAAAACCTTGGCCGTCAAAACCTTGGCCTCGGCCATTCACGCCCAGTTTCAGCGCATTCAATTTACCCCGGACTTGCTGCCGGCCGATATTACCGGTACGCTGATTTTTAACCCCAAGGACAGTTTGTTTTATCCCAAACGCGGGCCGATTTTTTCTAACTTTGTTTTGGCTGATGAAATCAACCGCTCCCCGGCCAAGGTGCAAAGCGCCTTGCTGGAAGCCATGCAAGAGCGGCAGGTCACCATTGGCGAGCAAACCTATAAATTGCCCGCGCCGTTTATGGTGCTGGCCACGCAAAATCCAGTGGAGCAAGAGGGCACCTACCCCCTGCCGGAAGCGCAGGTGGACCGCTTCATGCTCAAGGTGCTCATCACCTATCCCACCAAGGAAGAAGAAAAACTGATTTTGGAACGAATGGCCGCGCATCAGACGCCTGCGCTGGCCTCCACCGTCACCCCGGAAATGATTTTAAAAGCCCGCCAAGTAGTAGACGGCATTTACGTGGACGAAAAAATCAAAAATTACATTGTGGACCTGGTTTTTGCCACGCGCGACCCCAAGGCCTATAAATTAGACAATTTGGCCTCGTTCATCGCCTACGGAGCCAGCCCGCGCGCCACCATTTTCCTCACGCAAGCGGCCAAAGCGTACGCCTTTTTAAACGGCCGCGGCTACGTCACGCCGGAAGATATCAAGGCCATTGGGCTGGACGTGCTGCGCCACCGCGTCTTGCTGACGTATGAGGCCGAGGCGGAAAATATTTCCCCGGACCAAATCGTCAAACAAATTTTTGAAGCGGTGGATGTACCGTAAGCCCCGCGGAGCCCGCCTATGCACATGGACACCGCCGACATCTTAAAAAAAGTACGGCAAATAGAGATACAAACCGGCAAACTGGTGGAAGAAACCTTTGCCGGGCAGTACCTCAGTGCATTCAAGGGCCAAGGCATTGAATTTTCCGAAGTGCGCGAATACACCCCCGGCGATGATATCCGCTCCATAGACTGGAACGTAACCGCCCGCAGCGGGGTGCCGTACGTCAAAAAATTTAATGAAGAGCGCGAACTGACGCTGATGATTGCGTGCGACGTATCCGCCTCGCAGCGGTTCGGCTCGGTAGATAAGTTCAAACAAGAGGCCGCCGCGGAACTGGCCGCCCTGTTTGCGTTTTGCGCGCTGAAAAACAGCGACAAGGTGGGGCTGCTGCTCTTTTCAGACCAAGTGGAATTGTTCGTCCCCCCCAAAAAGGGTAAAAAGCACATCCTGCGCCTCATCCGCGAGCTGGTGGCCTTTGAGCCCAAGGGCACGGGCACCGATATCCCGCTGGCGTTAAACACGTTAAACAAACTGCTCAAACGGCAGGGGATTTTGATTTTTATTTCGGACTTTTTGACCGACCCGCAAACCTTTGCCAGTCCGCTGCGTTTGGCGGCCAAAAAATTTGATTTCATCCCCGTGCTCATCCAAGACAAGCTGGAAAAGGTCCTGCCCAAATTGCACGCCTGCATCAGCCTGCGCGACCCCGAAAGCGGCGTAGAAAAATATGTTTCGCTGGCCAACCCGCACCTGCACCGGATGCTGGGATGGCAACGCCAAGCTTGGCAAGAGCAACTGCAAGACCTGTTCCGCCCGCTGAAGATTTCCGCCATAGAAATAGACCCGGCGCAACCCACGGCGGACCCGGTCATTGCCTTTTTTAGGCAGCGCGCCCGCAAGGAGCACTTATGAAAAAATGGCTCCTTTTGCTGACGGCGCTTGGCTGCGGCGGTTGGCTGGCCGCGCAAGACATTCACATAACGGCCCAGCAAGTGCCCGCCGAGGCCTCTTTTGCCCAGTCTTACGATGTACGCTTTGAGCTCTCCCATACGCCCGGTTACGCGGTGGCGCTGGACACAGAACATCTGCCGGCAGACTTTGACCTGCTGCAAGCCAGCAGCCAAACGCTCTCTCCCGGCACCGCCTCTTATGATTTGCGCTTTTTACCTTTCACCTTGGGTAAGTCCACCTTTACGGCGGTGACCTTCAGACTGCAAGAGCAGCCCGACGGAAAAGCCTTGGCGCAAGCGGCCTCCCAGCCGCAAACGGTAGAAATAAAACCTGTTCAATTTTTTAAAGAGAAGACCCTGCGCGACATCCGCCCGCCGTATATCCCCGGCAACAGGTGGATTTGGCTGTTGTGCGCGGTGGTCTTGGGGCTGATTATTTATTTTGCGCGGCGCTTTTGGCGGGAGACACACACGGCGCAAGCGGCCGGGCTGCCTGAGGAGCAAGACACCCGCCCCGCCGATGAAATCGCCCTGTCTAAAATACAAATTTTATTGCAAAGCGGTCTGTGGGAACGGGCCGAATATAAATTGTTTTATCTGGAGCTAGGCGACATTTTGCGGGAATATTTTTGGCGGCGGTTTGGGCTGGACGTTTCGGCGGACACTTCGGTGGAACTGCTGCGCCGGGCGCGCAAACTGCCCGTCATGCAGCCGCTGCTGCCGGCCCTGCGCGGATATTTAGACGAGGCCGATTTGGTCAAATTCGCCCGCGTAATTCCGACGGAAACGCAAATGCATGCCCATGTGCAGACCTTGCAGCAGCTGGTCCGCCGGACCTCTCCCCAGCCGGTAGAACTCAAGGAGGGCACCCATGATTAACCTGCTCTTTTTGATTTCTCTAGGGTTGCTTTTGTTGAGCTTGTTGCTTTCGGTGGTGTTGCGGCGTTTTCCGCGCGCGACCGGGGCGGCGCTTCTGTTTTTTACGTGCAGCACCCTGCTCCTGCTGGGGCTGCTGCTCCTGCAAAAACTCTACCACGGGCAAATGACCTTTCTAAACCCGGGCTTTTTGTGGCTGCTGATTATCCCTAAGCTGCTTTTGCTGCTGCAGGTATTTTGGCCGCAAGGGTTTCAACGCCCGCTGGATTACCCGTTGACCGGGGCCTTGCCGGACTCCTTTTCCCTAGCGGTTTTATGCAACCGGCACCTGCCCCGGGTATTGGGGCTGCTGGGGTTGGCTTTGTTTATTGTGGCGCTGGCGCGGCCCATGACCGTCCGCACCGACAAACTGCCCCCCACCCAGGGAATAGACATTATGTTGGTAATGGACGCGTCGGCCAGTATGGCCAACCGGGATTTTTATCCCTCCCGCTTTGTCGCCGCGCAAAAAACCGCCATTAATTTCATCGGCAAACGCTTCAATGACCGTATTGGGCTGACCCTGTTTGCCAAAAACGCTTCTTTGGCCTCCCCGCTGACCTTGGACCACGAGGCCGTCAAAGAGCTGGTCGCCTCTTTGTTCATCGGCGTGGTGGACCCGAATTTGACCGCCATCGGCGACGCCTTGGGCGTGGCCGCCAGCCACTTAAAAGACAGCACCGCCAAGAGCAAGGTCATCTTGTTGCTGACCGACGGCTCCAACAATGCCGGGGCCTTGGACCCCCTACTCTCGGCCAAGGCGGCCGCCGCGTACGGCATTAAGGTATATACCATTGCCACGGCCAGCCCCCCGGGCAGCACCCTTTTTTCCAGCGCCGAAGATGAAATTGACGAAGGGCTGCTGATGAACATCGCCAAAGAAACAGGCGGGGAATTTTACCGCGCTAAAAACGAGCTGGAATTGCAAGAGATTTACAATCAAATCAATGCCTTGGAAAAAACTGATTTCACGCAAGCCGCCCGCGTCAGCCGCAGCGATATGTACCGTCCCTTTTTGCTGTGGGGGCTGGTACTGGTGCTGCTGGGCCTGGCCTTGCGTCAGCTGGTATTGATTCGGGTGCCTTAATATGGAATTATTTGAAAAACCCATTTATTTTTTGTATTTCCTGGCGGCCTTGGGGGTCGTCGGTCTCTTGTGCCGGTTGGGCCAAGCGCTCAAGCGGCGTGTCATCCGCGCCTTGTTTGGCCCGGCGGCGTATGCCCGCTTAACCCAAGGCGGAGACGCTTGGGGCAAGCTCAAAGCCAGTTTATTCTTGCTGGGGCTTTTCTTTGTTTTTGCGGCCTTGGCACGGCCCCAGTGGGGTGTGGAAATCGTCCAAGCCGAGGGGAATTTTGCCCAAACGGTCATCGCGGTGGACGTGTCGGCCTCCATGCGGGCGCGCGACGTCAGCCCCGACCGTTTGGCCAGCGCAAAAAATATGCTGCGTATGCTGATTAACCATTTGCCCAATGAGCGCATTGGGCTGATTGCCTTTACCTCGCAAGCGTTCATCCAATGCCCCATTACCACCGATGATGACGCCCTAAAATATTTTGTTTCCACCTTGCAGCCGGATATGCTGCCCGTGGCCGGTACCTCATTAGCGGCCCCGGTGGAGCTGGCGGCGCACATGCTGGCCAAATACCCCGGCAAAAAAGCGCTGATTTTATTGACAGACGGCGAGGACCACACCCCCCAGGAGCTGGCGCAGGCGCAAAAAGCGGCGCAGCAGGAAGGCATCCGCATTATCGCCATCGGCATCGGCACCCCGCAAGGGGAACTGATTGCCCAACGCACGGATGTTTCGGGCAAGGTATTGGAATACAAAAAAGACAGCCAAGGCAAAACCGTCGTCACCAAACTGGATGAAAAAAGCCTGGCCGCTTTGGCCGCCGCCACGCAGGGAATGTACATTAAATACACATCCCCCGCCCAAGTGGCCGCCAAGGTGGAGCAAGCCGTGCGGGACCTGGACCGCAGCACCAGCGCGGCTTCCTCACAGGCTGGGTACAAAAACCGCTATCAAATTCCGCTGGCTTTGGCCATTTTGTGCTTTTGCGCGGCGGCCCTGCTGCCGTTTAAACCGCGCCGCGGGCAAGACGGAGCAAGATAAAAAAGGTACAATAAAAAAATGAAGAAACTGCTTTGCGTATGGGGATGTTTGGCACTTGCCGCCGCGGCTCAGGCCGGGGTGCGCGCCCAGCTGCGCCAAGGCGGTCAATTTTACCAAGAGCAAAAATACGGCTCTGCGCTCAACAGTTACAACACCGTTTTAAAAAAGCACCCGCAAGACGCCCGCGCCTTGTTTAACGCCGGGGACGCTTACTACCGCTTGAACGAATACACCCAAGCGCAAGAGACCTATCAAAAGGCCGCACAGCTGGACAGCCCCTACCGCCAAGACGCTCTTTACAATTTGGGCAATGCCTATTACCGCGCCGGGGACAAAGCCAAAGCCATAGAAAGCTATAAAGCCGCCGTGCGGGCCAATCCGCAGGACAAAGAAGCCGTGCACAATTTACAGTTGGTCTGGCAAGAAAAGCAGCAGGACCAGGACAATCAAAACCATAACCAAAATCAAGACAACTCCTCTGATAACCAAGACCAACAAGACGAGCAAAACCAGGGTCAGGCCCCGCAGTCGGCCCAACCGCAAAATGACGCCGGACAAATGGACCGCGCAGACGCCGAACGCGTCTTGTCCATGGCCAAAGAAAACGAATACAAGCGCGCCCCGAGCAACGCCGCTCCGCCCGCCCAAACCGTGGAGAAGGACTGGTAATATGTTCAAACGCTTTCTTTTACTCTTTTGCCTTTTGTGCTGCACCCCGGCTTGGGCCGCATTTGACCCGGTGGGGATTAGCTTGGTGGCCCATGTAAACAAAACCTCGCTGACGATGGATGATGAGCTAAAATTAACCGTCACCGTAGACGGCGCCGCCGGAGACATTACACCTACGCTGCCCAGCCTGCCGGCGTTTAACGTATTTATGAGCTCCAGCGCGCGGCAAATCAACAACTTCCATGCCACCAGCACCTTTGAATACGTGATGCTGCCGCGCTTTCCCGGCAAAGCGGTCATCGGACCCATTTCGCTGCACTACGGCAATAAAACGTATCAAACCGAACCCATTACCGTAACGGTGTACCGGGCAGCGCAAGCGCCCGCCCGTCCCCAAGCCGCCAAAGCCCAAACCAATTCCCGCGCCGCAGCACCGCAGCGCAAGGCGGCCCCGGTGGCCCAAGCCCCGGCCAATATGCCCCCGCTGGAGAGGGACCTGTACAACTTGGCCGCCCGCCAAGGCCAAAAGACATTTTTTATGGTGGCCGCCGCCAGCGACAAAACCCCTTATGTCAATCAAACGGTGCTGCTGGGGGTGCGGTTTTATTATTCCCGCCCGTTTGTGGACAATGCCCCCTATAGCGCGCCGACCATTTCCAATTTGTTTATGGAAGAAATAAGCACCTCGGAAGGGCAACAAATCATAGACGGCAAGGCCTATTCTTATATGGAGAAGCGTTACGCGCTCAGCGGCGTCAGCGCCGGGCCCGCCACGGCCGGAGCCGCCAGCGTCAAATACATTCCTGCGGGACGGCTGGACCTGTCTATGTTTGACCGGATGTTCGCCTCGGTGTCCCAAGAAGCGCAGGTGGTGCAATCCAACCCCGTTTCCTTCACCATTCGCCCGCTCCCCACGCAAGACCGGCCCGCCAGCTTTTACGGCGCGGTAGGCACGGGCTATACGGTTTCCGCTTCCTTGGACCGCAACGAAGTAGAAGCCGGCGAAGCAGTCAATCTGACCGTTAAGGTCAATGGCCCGGGCAATTTAAAGCCCACGGCGGAGCTTAAAATCCCTGCGCTCAACGGATTTAAGGTGTACGATGTGGTCGCCACCTCCGGCTCGGTGCCGGGCAATGGGGCGCTCAAAAGCTACAAAATTTTCAAAACGGTGCTGGTGCCGGTATCCTCGGGTTCGTATCAAATTCCCCCATTGGCGTGGTCTTACTATGACCCGACGGCCCAGACCTACCGCACCCTGCTGACGCAACCGCTTTCGCTGCGGGTCACGCCGTCTTCTAAAGTAGATTCCGGCTTTGACTTCGCCACGCAAACTGATTTAAACGGCGGGCTGCGTACCTTGGGCACGGACATCCGCTATCTCAAAACCCGTCCGTTTGAGGGGCAAGCTGATTTCTTGGCCCGGTTGGGCAAGGGCCAAGCCGGAAATATTGCCTTCGGGCTGCTACTGCTATTATGCGCTTTGTATGCCTTGACCGACAAACAAACCTGGGCGGGCAAACGTTCCTTGTCCAAGGCGCGCGCCAACCTCAAACGGGCCGAAAACCCCGAGGCCGTGGCCGAGGCGCTCTCCACCTATTTGTCCATCCGCTATGGGGTCCACACGGCCAGCCTGCCGCTGCGCGATATTTCCGCTGCGCTGCAAGCGCGCGGTTGCCCCGCCCCGCTGCTGACGTCTTTTGAAACCTTATGGAAACAGTTAGACGCGGCGCGTTTTGCCCCGGTGGACTTGCAAGGGCAAGGCACGGCCACCTTGGCCCGCCAGACGGCACAGTGGATAAGTGACATGGAAAAGGGGAAGCGCAAATGAAAAAACTGCTTGCTTTGGGATGTCTGATTTTACTGGGGCCGTGGACGGCGGCGGCGGACTGGAGCCAAGCCGAAAATTTATACCGCGAGGGCAAGTACGCCGCGGCATTGGCAGCGTATGAAGATTTGCTCCAAACCTACCCAAACGACCCTTATCTTTACTACAATATAGGCAACAGCTATTTTAAGATGGGCAGCAAAGGGCTGGCTGTGGTCAATTATTACCGGGCCTTTGAACGGGCCCCGCGGGACAAAGACCTGCGGCATAACTTGGCCTTGGCTTTAGAGGCCGGCGGAGAACGCTTGGTCCCGGCCGGAATGCCTGCCGCGTTGCACCAGGTCTTTTTCGGCCTGACGGTAAACGAGCTGAAGGGACTGTTCTTTTTGATGTGTTGGTTGTGCTGCACCTTAGGCTCTGTATGGCTGGTCAAACGCCGCGGCGGAAAGGCAGCCTTGATTTCCCTGCTGTTGGCCTTGGGGTTGGGCGGATTTTACGCCTGGCGCGTGGCGTTGCAAAACCAGCCTTTGGCCGTGGTGGCCGCCCCAGTGGCGGAGCTGCGCAGCGGCCCGGGGGAGCAATTCCCGGCGCAGGCCAATGTGGCCCAAGGGCGTTTGTTGCTGGTGCAAGACACCAAAGACCAGTGGAGTGAAGTGGTCGTCAAGTCCCAAGGGATCAAGGGATGGATGGAGAGCAGCTCCTTAGAAAAAATTTAATTCACGGAGGACGATATGTTTTTGCAAAAAGAAGCCGATGAACTGATTGCCGCCGTTACATATGTCAAAGAAAACTTAGGTTCGCAAGTGCAAACCTTAGCGGACCGGATTATTGAAGCGTTTAAAAACGGCAACCAAGTGATTTTAATGGGCAACGGCGGCAGCGCCGGGGACGCCCAGCACATTGCGGCGGAATTTGTCGGACGCTTTAAAAAAGAGCGCAAATCGTTCCCCGCGCTGGCCTTAAATACCAATACCTCTACCGTGACCGCCGTCGGCAATGACTACGGGTACGATGTGGTTTTTTCCCGCCAAATAGACGGCTTTGCCCGCAAGGGCGATGTGGTCATCGGTATTTCCACCTCCGGCAACAGCAAAAACGTACAGTTGGCGTTGGAGCTGGCCAAGCAACGCGGCTGCTATACCGCCGCTTTCTTGGGCAAGGACGGGGGCACGATTAAAGACGTGGTGGATTTGCCGTTGGTGGTCAAATGGCCCAATACGCCGCGTGTGCAGGAATGTCACATTTTTATAGGGCACAGCGTCTGCGAAATTGTAGACCGCGCCCTTTAGGAGCAGAACATGAAAGTAGCCGTCGCCTGCGACCATGCGGGCTTTGCCTTAAAAGAAGCCGTGGTCAATAAAATCAAAGCGTTGGGGCACGAAGTCATAGACTGCGGTTGCCCGGATACGCAACGGGTGGATTTCCCCGATTATGCCGCCAAAGCAGGGGCACTGCTGACGGGCCGCCAGGCCGAGCGCGCCGTGCTGATTTGCGGCAGCGGCATTGGGATGTGCATTGCCGCCAACAAAATTCACGGCGTATACGCCTGCGTCTGCCACGACGCGTACTCCGCTCACCAAGGGGTGGAGCACGACGCCATGAACGCCCTGTGTTTGGGGGCCTTGGTCATCGGCCAACACGTGGCCGAAGAAGTGGTGGAGCGGTTTTTGGCCGCGCACTATTTCAACGAAGGCAATTACAAAAAGCGCGTGGACAAAATCTTGGCGCTGGAAAACAAATTTTAAATTCACAATAAGGACTGTCTAATCATATGAAAATGAACGCAAACCCCATGGCGGAAGGAATTATCCGCGAAGGTATCATCAAACTGGAAGGCTTGAACTTCAACAAAAAATTTTGGGAAAAGGACCCCACCTTGTGGAAAGAGGAGCCCCAACACCAAGAATTAATCAAAAATTTCTTAGGCTGGCAAAAAGTGTATGACTGGACGTTGGAACATTTAGACGAAGTCACCCAATTCGCCGCCGAAGCCAAAAAAGATTATAAATATTGCGTCGTCATGGGCATGGGCGGCAGCAGCTTGGCCCCCGAAGTATTCCGCACCTTGTTTGGCAAGCAGTCGGGCTACCCGGAGCTGTTTGTGCTAGACACCACCAACCCGGATTGGGTCGGCGCGGTGCGCGGCAAAATCAACCCGGCTGAGACCTTGTTCATCTTCGCCAGCAAATCCGGCGGCACGGTGGAACCCTCTTCCCAATTTGCCTACTTCTATGAAGAAGTCAAAAAAGCCGGCGTCAAAGCCCCGGGGCAAAATTTCATCGCCATTACCGACAAGGGCACCGGCCTGCAAGATTTAGCCAAAAAGTTTAAATTCCGCCATGTTTTTACCAACCCCTCCGATATCGGCGGGCGTTTCTCGGCCCTGTCTTTCTTTGGCATTGTGCCGGCCTCCATTATGGGCGTGGATGTGGCTCAAATTTTAAACCAAGCCAAAGCCGCCGCCGAAACGTTTGGTCCGCAAGCCCCGGTCAAAGACAATGCCGCCGTTAAATTGGGCGCGTATATGGGCGCTTGCTATGCCAACCACAGCAAGGACAAATTGACCATTTTGGCCCCCAAAGAAGTGGCCACCTTTGGTCTGTGGGCGGAGCAGCTGGTGGCCGAATCCACCGGCAAAGAAGGCAAGGGCATCGTCCCCGTGGTGGGCGAGACCTTGCACCGCAATTTTGACTACCGCGAGGACCGCTTCTTCGTATGCTTGACCGCCGACAGCGACGACAACAAACGCGTGGCGGAAATTGCCGACGACTTGGCCGAGCGCGGGTTCCCGATCGTCACGCTGGACATGTCGGACAAATACCAGCTAGGTGCGATGTATCTCTTGTGGGAAATTGCCACCGCCGCCGCGGGTGCCATTTTGGCCATTGACCCCTTTGACCAGCCCAATGTGCAGGAAGCCAAAACTTTGACCAAAAACGTCTTGGCGCAACTCTCCGCCGGGGACATTCCGGCCGAAGTAACGGCCCCGCTGTTGGTCAGCAAAGATTTAAAAGACGAAGTCAAACTGGAAAGCTTGGCGCAGGATTTCTTCTCCTTGCTGGAAAGCAATGACTATGTGGCCATTTTGCCCTATGTCTGGCCGTGCGAAGAAACCGACGAAGCCTTGGCCGCGTTGCGCGACAAAATTCTTTGCCGCACCAAACGCGCCGTGTTGTTTGGCTATGGTCCGCGCTATCTGCACTCCAGCGGCCAGCTGCACAAAGGCGACGGAAACAACGGGGTCTTTTTGATCCTGTCCGCCGACCCGGCCAACGACATCCAAATCCCGGGGCAGAATTACACCTTCGGCCAACTGTGCAATGCACAGGCCTTGGGTGACTTCCAAGCCTTGGAAAAGAAAGGCCGCCGCGTCATTAAGCTGCACTTGCAACAGCCCGTGGCGCAAGCCATCAAAAAAATCAGTGATTTGTTCTAAGCTGACTCTTTCAAAAGGCGGCGCATTCCACGCCGCCTTTTTTACGTGTTTATGAAGAAACTGTTTATCCAAACCTACGGCTGCCAAATGAACTTGGCCGACTCGGACGAAATGGCCGCCCACCTGTTTACGCGCGGGTATGTCCCCACGCAAAATTTAGACGAGGCGGACCTGGCCTTGGTCAATACCTGCACCGTGCGCGACCATGCCGAGCACCGCGCCTTGTCTTTCTTGGGGCGGCTGCGCCAATGGAAACGTGAAAAACCCGGGCGGCACATCATTTTTGCCGGATGCGCGGCGCAGCGTTTGGGCGATAAACTCAAAAAAACTTTCCCGTATTTAGACTTGGTGTCCGGCGCCAAAGAGATAGACCGTTTTGCCCAGTTGCTCGACCGCAGCGGGCTCTTCCCCGCCGCGCCGGGGGTGGCCCATTCCGACCAGCCGGGCATTACCGGGTACGTAACCATTATGCGCGGGTGCGATTTTGCCTGCTCGTACTGCATTGTGCCCTCCGTACGCGGGCCGGTGCATTGCCTGCCGTCGGCGGACATTTGCGCGCGCGCCGCGCAAAAAGCCGCCCAAGGCTACCCGGAAATCGTCCTCTTGGGGCAAACCGTAAACGCCTGGAAAGAAGAAGGAAAAACCTTTGCCGATTTGCTCAATGAAGTTTCCGCCCTGCCGGGCGTGGAGCGGGTGCGCTTTGTCAGCCCGCACCCGGCGTTTATCACGCCGCAATTTTTAGCCGCGGTGGAAAACAATCCTAAAATTGCGCGGCACATTCACCTGCCGGTGCAAAGCGGATCCACCCGGGTACTGCGCGAAATGAAACGCGGCTACACGCGCGAAAGTTTGCTGGAAAAATTAGACGCGCTCAGGGCGCGCGGCTTTGCCGTCAGCACGGACATCATCGTGGGTTTTCCGACGGAGACGGAGGAAGATTTCCAAGAGACGCTTTCTCTGGTGGACCGGGCGGGTTTCTCGGCGGCGTATTGCTTTAAATATTCCCCCCGCGCGGGCACTCCGGCCGCCCAAATGAAACTTTGGCCTGAAAAAACACTGGAACAAAGATTAGATATTTTGTTAAATAAAGTAAGAGGCTTGGCCGAAAGCGCTTACGCTGCGCGCGTGGGTCAGCCGATACGGATTTTGATGGAAACGCCCAACAAAGGCCGCACGTCAGACAATTTTTGGGCACAAACTAAAAAAAGCTACAGAGTAGGCAGCGTGGTGGACAGCGTGGCCGAAGCCAGCGATGACACCCTGCTCTTGGCAAAGGACTGATTATGAACCAAAAGAATTTCTCTGAAAAACGCAGACACCGCCGTATGCCGGTCATCAGCAACCTGATTGAACCGGTCAACTTATTTTACAAAACCCAAGACGGCAAGGAAACCTCTTTGGTGGCCATTTTGGCCGACTTGTCGGCCTCCGGCATGCGCATGATCAGCTTTTTGGGCGCGCCGCTGGCGGACCATTTTTCTATCAGTCTGCAACTGCCGGGCATGGACAAAATGGAAATTGCCGCCCGCATGGCGTGGGTCAAACAAAAAGAAAACGTCTACACCGTGGGTATTGAGTTTACGGATATGAAGCCTGAAAACGCCGCCGTCATCAGCGCCATGGCGGATGATTTCAACGACTGCGACACCCGCATCCTGCTGCGCTTGCCCGAAGTGTGCGTAGCCAATTGCAAAGCCCACCGCATTTGCAATAAAATCCAAAAAGACGAAACGCTTTTTGACGATTAAATTCACATAATCCAAGGCCCGCTGCGGCGGGCCTTTTTTGTGTCCATACATTAAAAATATGAAACACCTTGTCTTGGCGGGACCGACCGCCAGCGGAAAAACAGAGCTTGCCTTGTCTTTGGCCAAGCGGCTAAAAACGCAGATTATTTCGGCCGATTCACGCCAAATCTACCGTGGTTTGACCGTGGGCACGGCCAAGCCCCAAGGCACGTGGCAAGACGGGGTGTACCGCGTAGACGGCATGCCTTATCATTTGGTGGATTTTGCTACGCCGCAGCAAACCTTTGACGCCGCCGCCTTTTGCACGCAAGCCCATGCACTGACGGACGCTCATCCTGAAAAATCTTTTATTTTTGCCGGGGGCACCGGTATGTATCTGCATGCATTTTTTGTGGGAATGGACCCGCTCCCCCCCGCCGACACCGCCCTGCGCGCGGAATTAACCGCCTGGGCGCAAACCCACGGCAAAGAGGCGCTACACGCGAGGTTGGCGGAAAAAGACCCCGTTTCGGCGCGGCAAATCCCGCCGGGGAATATCCAGCGGGTCATGCGCGCGCTGGAGATTACGCTGCTGGCCGGGCAGCCCGCCTCGGCCTTAAAAAGCGGCCAGTTTTTTGGGCAATTTCCTACGGACCAAGCCCTGTTTGTCTACCTGCATTGGGACAAAGAGCTGCTCAACCAACGCATTGCAATGCGCACCCGCGCCATGCTAGACCCCATGGCCGAAGAAACCCGCGCCTTGCTGGCCGACGGAGCCGCGCCGGATTGCCCGGCGCTGAAAAGCTTGGGGTACTTTCAAATTCTACAATGGCTCCATGGCGAAAAAACCCGGGAAGAAACCTTTGAAAAAATCTGCACCTTGACCCGCCAATACGCCAAACGCCAACGCACCTGGTTCAACCGCTATAAAAATGCCCTGCGGCTGGATTTTAGTCAACCGCAGGACTTTGACGTAGAAAAATTAACCGACCAAATTACTTCGCTTCTGGACTAGAAGCAATCTCTTGCGGCGCGGGCAATTGCGGAAAAGCCTGCTGCAGGGTTTGCTCGGTCTGCGCGGCTACGCGGCCCATCATCGGCACAAAGCGCGGCCCGGTGGAGCCGTCGCGGAAGGAAGACACCGTCGCGCGGATGAAAGCCACATTCTGTTGGTTCAACGGCGTAAACATAAAATAATCCAGCGGAGCTTGCACGGTGGAAACGGCCGTATCGTTTTGGTCATAGAGCACCAAGGTGCCGTTTAAACTGGCCGACACCACCCCCACCACGTCGCCGCCGGGCACAATCACGCCCGCGCCGCTCATGCCGCGCTTGACGCCGAAATTTTGCCCCAAATAATGCCGCAGCTGCGTAAAGAAATAAAAGGGCCTCTCCCCGCTTGTGTGAAAATAAATGCCGTCGGGGCGCAGGTCCGGCACGGCCAACGGGCGGACCAACTGGCGGGAGGTGCCGTCCGTAACGCTCAGCAGGCGCGGGCGGGCCTTTTGCAAGGCCTCCCACTGGGTGCGCTGCTCGGCGTATTGCCCTTTTTTCAAGGCGGCTAAAAAGCCCTTTTCATCCAGCCAAGTTTGTGTCTGCCCGTCATAAAAAGAGAAATCTTCCGCCGCCGGGTCAAAGCGCAGCAGGGCCAAATCGTAGCGGATGTTTTTGCCATTGCCCGGGCGATACTGCCGCGGCACAAAAACATGGGGGCTAGCGGCATTGTGCTCCAGCAAAGCCGACGCTTGCAGCACCCCCGGCAACAACTGCACCTTAATAAGGCACTGCTTGTCGCACAGCGGGCGCACGCAATGGGCCGCCGTCAGGTACCACTTGGGGGCAATGCGCACGGCGTGGCACTGTTTGGCCCCCTTATCCCCCTGCACCAAAATAACGCTTTGGTTTAAAAAATCCTCTGCAAAAAAAGCGGGCGTATCCTGCGCCGCGGCAGAAGCAACCGCAAAGCAGCAAAATAGCCCCAGTAAAAACAGTTTTTTCATGGCACAGCCCCCTTTTTGTCCTTATCTTTTAGTTTATATAATAAACGGCGGCAATGCCAGCTTTTTGCGTTCCACACGGCCCGGGGCATTTGCCCGCAGGCCGAAACTTTATATAATAAATATATGATGATAAAAGTACTCCTGCTTGCGCTGTTTAGTTATTTACTCGGGGCCGTACCGACCGGCTACCTGATTGCCCGCAAAACCATGGGCATTGACATCCGCCAACACGGCTCGGGCAATCCGGGCGCGGCCAACGTCTACCGCACGGTGGGCAAATGGGCGGGCATCACCACTTTTTTGATTGACGGCCTAAAAGGCTTTATTCCCACTTACTTGGCTTTGCACATTTTTGCAGGCAATTATTGGCCGGCTATTTTGTGCGGCACCATTTCTATTTTGGGCCATATGTGGACGGTATACCTCAAATTCCGCGGCGGCAAGGGCGTGGCCACTTCCGCCGGCGTGTTTGCCGCGCTGCTGCCTATTCCGACGGCGCTGGCCTTTACGGCGTTTGTCATCTGCGTGGCCCTGTGGGGGCGCATTTCCATCGGCTCTATTGTGGCGTGCCTTGTGCTGCCCGTGGCCAGCTTCTTTATCGGCAAACATCCCATGGCGGTCAATATCATGGTGACGGCCATTGGTCTGTTGGTCATTTACAAACACATCCCCAACATCAAGCGCCTGCTGGCCAAAAAAGAATTGGCCTTTGAAGACGGCGCCAAAAAAAGACATCATGACGATAAATAAAATCACCGTTTTCGGCGCGGGCATTTGGGGCAGCGTTATTGCCCAGCATTTGGCCAAACGCGGCTACCAGGTCAGCCTGTGGGAGTTTAATGAGCAGCTGCTGCATGCGCTGCAAACCATGGGCCGCCACCCCAATATTCCCAATTTCAAAATCCATGACAATATCCGCCTCACCGGCGACGTAAAAGAAGCCGTAGACGGCGCCGACATGCTGGTGTTTGTCATCTCCTCTAAAGCCATTCGCACCTTCTGCCGGGAGCAGCTTAAGCCGCTGCTGAACGGCAAAGTGCTGCCCGTGGTCAGCGCCTCCAAAGGCATTGAAGACCAAACCTTTAAAACAATTTGCGAAGAAATTGAAGAAGAGCTCCCGCAGCTAAAAGGGCACGTTATGGCCTTTAGCGGGCCGAGCTTTGCCCTGGAAGTGGCGCAAGACGTGCCGACCAAAATTATGCTGGCCGGGCCCAATGCCCAACTGGTGGAAGAAATCCGCCACGTGTTTGACGCGGACCCGATTATCATCGTGCCGTCCACGGACCGCCGGGGCGTGGAATACGGCGGCGGAATTAAAAACGTGGTGGCCATCGGCTGCGGCGTGATTGACGGCATCGGCGACGGGGCCAATACCAAGGCGGCCCTGATTACACAGGCCTTGCAAGAGATGAATGACCTCATCGTCAGCCAAGGCGGACAGGCGGGCACCGTGTACAGCTTGGCCGGGTTTGGCGATGCGATTTTGACCGGGATGTCGGCCATTTCGCGCAATCGCCGCTTGGGCGAGAAATTAGGCTCCGGACTGACCTTGGAGGAAGCTAAAAAAGAAGTGGGCACCATTGCCGAAGGGGTCAACTCCGTACAGAGCGTGTACGATATCGCGCGCAAAAACCATTTGAACACCCCCATCATAGACGCAGTGTGGCAGATTGTCTGCCAAGGCAAAAAACCGCATGTGCTGCTGCAAGCGCTGGGGTTCATCCACCGCGGAAACAAATAAGGATTTGTATGAATAAAGACGACGTCATCAGACACCTCACCCGCCATGTGCTGGACAAAAAGCAGGCTAAGATTTCCGTAGATAAAGTGTTTGAAATTATCAAGCACGGCCTGCAGCGCGACGGCAAGGTGGTCATCAGCAACTTCGGTACTTTTCACCTAAAAACCGCGCTGCCCGTCACCCGCCGCAACCCCAAAACCGGCGAGAAGGTGCAGGTCCCCGCTAAAAAGAAAGTGCGCTTTAAAGCTTCGGCCAATTTGTTGAAATAAACCCACTATTTCATCGTGTAGCGATAATAACTAACGCCGGAAACCCATGCCTTCGGGGCATTGTCCCCCGTCATATTTTGGCAAACGCTATTGCTTAGCGTGTCGGCTTGTTTGGCCACGCATTCTATTTTGCCACTGTAATTAAAGTCCCAATAAGGGCGGTTGTATGCTGCATCATTGCCTTGTAAAAGCATCAGCTGAACATGCTGGTTTACTCCGCCCGGCGCATAAACTATATATTGAGGACAGCGGTATTCTTTCCCTCCATTGCCTAGTTTGCAGGGTAGGCTGAGCCCCAGTTCATCTAAACTTTCGGCATAGTTTCCATTGGTCATATAATAAGCTTGCTGCGCTTGCACCAAGGCTTTCCCGGCTACAAAAAGCTGCGCCATCCGGCTTTTTATAACCGCCTTTTGATACTGTGGCAGGGCGATAGCGGACAATATGCCAATGATAAGGACAACGACTAATAATTCAATGAGCGTAAAGCCGCCTAAACGGCCCGTAGAGAAGTTTTTCATAGTGGGGTTCCTTTTTTGATAAATT